>CAMVBO010000334.1 GCA_947165745.1 uncultured Clostridia bacterium
TTTCGGGCGATGCCGGGGTACAGCTCCTTGGTGATGCGGTTGATCACGTCGTGGTTGTCCAACACCATCCGCACGGCCTCCCGCAGGTACTGATACCCCTTGATGTGGGCGGGGATGCCCAGCGTGAGGAACAGGTTGGTGATCCGCTCGTCCACAGATTCCTCCGTCGCCTCGGCGGGGGCGCTGGGGGCGAGTATGGACGCGCTCTGCTCCCGGGCCACCTCCAGGATGCGCTCGTGGAGCAGCTCCATGTCGAAGGGCTTGACCATGTAATAGCTGGCCCCCAGGCTGATGGCCCGCATGATGAAGTCGTCCCGGGCCAGGCCCGTCAATACAATCACCCTGGGGCGCAGCGCCGCGTCCATGGCGTTAAGCGCCTCCAGGGTCATAAAACCGTCGCGCCGGGGCATGATGATGTCCATCACCAATATCTCCGGCGCATACTGCCGCACGGCGTCCGGTATTTCGACGCCGTCGGAAACCGCCGCCACCAGCTCAATGTCCCCCTGGCGTCCCAGGAAGTCTGACAGCAGCTTCAAAAGGCTCAAATTGTCGTCCGCCAACATCACCCGTATCTTGTCCATACATATCTTCCTTTCGCACTGTAACGTTCCGGAAGGTATATATGCGGGTGACGGGCGTTTTATGAATGGAATCTTTCCCGGGTTACAGCGCGTCCACCTGCTCCTGGCTCAGGGTCTTTACGTTGTTCATCTGGAACAGCTTTGCGGCCTTTTCGCCGTTGTTCAGGCGCAGGATCAGCGCGGCCTCGCCGCGGTTGGAGGCGCGCTGGAAGGAGTACATATACTCCACGGACAGGTTGGCCTTTTCGATCATGGACAGCAGCTCGCACAGGCCCATGGGCCGGTCCGGCACCTCGGCGCAGATCACGTGGTTGACCTTGGCGATATAGCCGTTGTCCCGCAGCAGCTCCACCGCCGGGTCGATCTGGCCGCTCTCCACGATGAGGCGGATGATGCCGAAGTTCTGGGTGTCGGCCACGGACAGAGCCAGCAGGTCCACGCCGCCCTTGCCCAGCAGCTCGGTCATCTCGCGCAGCGCGCCGGGATGGTTCTCGAGGAATACGGAAATCTGCCTGATAAACATCGCTGAATCCTCCTTAATGAAGATTTCTCTTGTCGATCACGCGCTTGGCCTTGCCCTCGCTGCGCGGGATGGACTTCGGCGCGACCAGCGTCACCTTGGAGGCGATACCCACCACGGACTTGATCTGCGCGGTGATGTACTTGCGCACGTTTTCGATGTGGGACACGGTGTCGCCGAACATCGCCTCGGTCATCTCCACCTGCACCTCCAGCGTGTCGGAGGAGTTCACCCGGTCCACGACCAGCATGTAGTGCGGCGCGACGCCGTCCGCGCCCACCAGCACGGATTCGATCTGGCTGGGGAACACGTTTACGCCGCGAATGACCAGCATATCGTCGGTGCGGCCGGTGATGCGGCCCATGCGGGCCAGGGTGCGTCCGCAGGCGCACTTGTCGTCGGTGAGGGTGCAGATGTCGTGGGTGCGATAGCGGATCATCGGCTGGCCGGTCTTGGTGATGGTGGTGAACACCAGCTCTCCGGGCATGCCGTAAGGCAGCTGTTCGCCGGTGGCCGGGTTGATGATCTCGGCGATCACGTGGTCCTCGTTGATATGCATGCCGTGCTTCTCCAGGCACTCGAAGGCCACGCCGGGGCCGGCGATCTCCGTGAGGCCGTAAATGTCGCAGGCGTCGATCTCCAGCAGCTGTTCGATGCGCACGCGCATCTCCTCGGTCCAGGGCTCCGCGCCGAAGCAGCCGGCCTTCAGCTTCAGGTCCTTCTTGGGATCGATGCCCATCTCGCGGATGGTCTCGCCCAGGTAGGTGGCATAGGAGGGCGTGCAGCAGAGGATCGTGGTGCCCAGGTCCTTCATCATGGTGATCTGGCGCTGGGTGTTGCCGCTGGACATGGGGATGACCATGGCCCCCAGCTTGTCCGCGCCCTGATACGCGCCGAAGCCGCCGGTGAACAGGCCCAGGCCGTAGGTGACCTGAACGATGTCCTCGTCGGTGCAGCCCGCGGCGGTGAGCGTGCGGGCCATCATCTCGCTCCAGACGGCGATATCGTTTCGGGTATAGCCGGACACGATGGGCTTGCCGGTGGTGCCGGAAGACCCCTGGATGCGCACGATGTCCTTTTTGGGAGAGGCAAACAGCTCAAAGGGATAGTAATCCCGCAGGTCGGTCTTCTCCATGAAGGGCAGGTACTTCAAATCGTCCATCCCGCGAATGTCCTCGGGCTTGACGCCCGCAGCGTCCATGCGCGCGCGATAGACGGGCACGTTCTCATACTCCCGCTTCACGGTCTCCACCAGGCGCTCGCCCTGCAGCTTGCGCAGCTCGTCGCGGCTGATGCATTCCATGGCGGGGTTGAAGATTCTGCGTTCAGATTGGCTCATATCCATCATACCCTTTCGATTGTATACCGGAATGGTCGTATTATATCACATTCCACTTGCCAATGGTTGGCTTTTTTGTGTTAAAGTGGTAAATTATCGCTACCTGTCCACCTGCTCGGCCACCAGCTGCTTGGCGCCATAGATTTCGCGCAGCTTCGGCTTTTCGATCTTGCCGGTAGGGTTGCGGGGCACGTCGGCGAAGATGATCTTGCGGGGCCGCTTGTAGCGGGGCAGCTCCTGGCAGAATTTGTCGATGTCCTCTTCGGTGGTGGTCGCGCCGGGCTTCAGCTCGATGATGGCCGCGGCGATTTCGCCCAGCCTCGGGTGCGGCAGGCCGATGACGGCCACGTCCTTGATGTCGTTGTGGGCGCGCAGGAAGTCCTCGATCTGCACCGGGTACAGGTTTTCGCCGCCGGTGATGATGACGTCCTTCTTGCGGTCCACCAGATAGATGAAGCCCTCCTCGTCCCGCATGGCCATGTCGCCGGTCCACAGCCAGCCGTCGTGCAGCACCTCGGCCGTGGCCTTGGGATCCTTGTAATAGCAGGTCATCACGCCGGGGCCCTTCACCGCCAGCTCGCCCACCTCGCCCTGGGGCACGTCGTTGCCCTGCTCGTCGATGATGCGGGCCTGCCAGCCGTAGCCGGGAATGCCGATGGCGCCCACCTTGTCGATGTTCTCCACGCCCAGATGGACGCAGCCGGGGCCGATGGACTCGGACAGGCCGTAGTTGGTGTCGTACTGGT
>CAMVBO010000335.1 GCA_947165745.1 uncultured Clostridia bacterium
CTGTATTCCGCCAATTACATGGATACCTTCGTGGACTGCATGGCGAAGGTGCTGGAGGACTGGGCGAAGCGGGAAAGCCTGGAGGATGTGCGCATCTGTGACATCTCCTTGGGCGGCGAGGACATCCGCTACGATTTCCACCCCCTCAAGGAGGAGATGGTGCACCAGACCTTTGAGCGCATGGTCAGGGAGCGGCCCGACCTGCCCATACTCACCTGCCGGGGCGAGACGCTGACCTACGACCAGATGAACCGCAGGGCCAACCGTATCGCCCACGCGCTGCGGAAGCGGGGCGTGCGCGAGGGCGGCAGCGTGGTGCTGCTGATGCACCGCACGGCGAACCTGATCGTGTCCATGATGGCGGTGATGAAGGCCGGGGCGGCCTACATTCCCATGGACGTGGAATACCCGGAGGAGCGGGTACAGTATGTCGTCGAGGACGCGGACGCCGATTGCGTCATCACCGAGCGCGACCTGCCCAGGGCCGTGTCCGTGGACGAGCTGCTGAAGGAGACGGACGAGAGCGACCTGCCGCTGAGCATCGACGGCGAGCGCACCGCCTACATGATCTACACCTCCGGCTCCACCGGGCGGCCCAAGGGCGTTGAGGTCAGCCACCGCAGCCTGTCCAACCTGTGCGTGCCGGACCCGGAGAACAACTACTTCTATACCCGCGTGCCCATGCCTGAGAGCGTGGTGCAGACGGCGACGGTGTCCTTCGACGCCTCGATTCTGGACATCATGCCGCCGCTGCTCAATGGGATGCGCGTGATCTTCGCCGACGACGAGGAGAACCGCAACGCCGAGCAGCTGGCGAAACTGATCCGGAAGGAGCGTCCCGCGGTGCTGGGCGACATGACGGCCTCGAAGCTGCAGCAGTTTTTGCAGTCACCCGCCTTCGCCGGGGAGCTGCACACCTTTGAAGCCTGCGCTGTGGGCGGGGAGGCGTTCATGCCCGCGCTGTACGACAAGATCCGTTCCCTGTCGGATCTGGACATCTACAATTCCTACGGTCCCACGGAGACCACCGTCCACTCCAATACCCGGATCATACTGAAGGAGAACATCATGTCGGTGGGCCGCCAGCTGTACAACGTACAGTGCGACATCCGCGACATCGACGGCAAGGTGCTGCCCGACGGCGTGGTGGGAGAACACTATATTGGCGGCTATGGCGTGTCCAAGGGCTACCACAACCAGCCGGAGAAGACCGCCGCGGCCTACCTGACCATCAACGGCGTGCCCTACTTCCGCAGCGGCGACTTCGCCTACAAGCTGCCCAACGGGGAGATTGTGGTGCTGGGACGGCGCGACGGCCAGATCAAGCTGCGGGGCCTGCGCATCGAGATCGGCGAGATCGAGCAGTCCATGCTGGCCTATGACGGGGTGAAGGCAGCGGCGGTGGTCATCCGCAAGATCAACCGCACCGAGCACCTCTGCGGCTACTTCACCGCCGATACTGCCGTGGACCAGGACGCCTTCCGGGCCTTCCTGGCCTCCCGGCTCACGCCCTACATGGTGCCCACAGTGCTGATGCAGCTGGAGAAGATGCCCTACACCCCCAATGGCAAGCTGGACCGGCGCAACCTGCCGGAGCCTGTGCTGAAGCGGAGCTATGTGGCGCCCATCAACGACGTGGAGGCTTTCTTCTGCGGCGTGTTCGAGGAGGTGCTGGACCTGGAGCAGGTGGGTGCGACGGACGACTTCTTCGCCATCGGCGGCACGTCGCTGCTGGCGATCCAGGTGACGATTCTGGCCTCCAACGGCGGAAGCTCCACGTCCCACGGCTATGACATCAAGTTCCGGGATGTGTTCGAGCATCCCACGCCCCGACAGCTGGCGGAATTCGTCTCCGGCTCTGAGGTGCGCACCGGCGAGATCGACGAGATCTCCAACTACGATTACACCGCCATCCACCGGCGGCTCCAGGAGAACACCATTGAAAATTACCTGAGCGGCGAGCGCCGCGCATTGAAGCGGGTGCTGCTGACGGGCGGCACGGGCTTCCTGGGGGCCCACGTGCTCCGGGAGCTGCTGGAGCACACCGACGCCGTGGTCTACTGCCTGGTGCGCGGCGGTAAGATGCCGGGCGCGCAGCGGCTCGTCGGGCGACTGTTCTACTACTTCGATAACGACTATGCCGACCTGCTGGGCGGGCGGCTGATGGTTGAGGAGGGCGAGATCACCGACGCGGACAGCCTCAAAAAGCTGGACGGCCTCGGGATCGACACGGTGTTCAACTGCGCCGCTTCCGTAAAGCACTTTTCCGCGGGCACGGATATCTACGACACCAACGTGCTGGGCGTCCAGAACATGTTGGACTACGCGGAGCGCAACGACGCGTGCCTGGTGCACATCTCCACCACAAGCACCGCCGGAGAGATATTGCTGGACGGACGGCACGAGCGGTTCGACTACGACGAGCAGACGCTGTTCAAGGGGCAGGCGCTGGATAACCAGTACCTGAGCTCCAAGTTCCTGGCGGAGCGGCTGGCGCTGGCCGCCGCGGCGGAGGGCCGGGACGCGAAGGTGGTCCGCGTGGGCAATCTGATGGCCCGGGACGCGGACGGTATCTTCCAGATCAACTTCCGCACCAACGGCTTCATCAACCGGCTGAAGGCCTACGTGACCTTGAAGGCTATGCCCTTTGAAAAGATGCTGCAGCGGCTTGAGATGAGCCCCATCGACCTGACGGCCCAGGCCATCGTGCATCTCTCCCAGACGCCGAAGGCCTGCTGCCTGTTCAACTGCTACAACTGCCACACCGCCAACTACGGCGACCTGTTGAAGGCCGCCAACGACCGGGGCTTCGAGCTGCGGCCGGTGCCGGCGGAGACCTTCGACCGCCTGCTGGAGGAGGCCAAGAGGGACAGCGAGAAGCAGGCCGGCATCGGCGGGCTGTTCTCCACCGTGGGCATGGGCACCTCCAGCCAGCGGGCGCTGACGCCGGTCAAGAACGACTACACCACCCTGGTGCTGTTCAACGAAGGCGTATTCTGGCCGGTGATCGACGAGGCATACCTGGTTTCGTTCTTTGACTATCTGACGGGACTGGCCTTCTGGGGGGACGAAAAATGAACAACGATTTGAAATCCAAGCTCATCGGCAGGCAATTCCGGGAGTTCTTCCTTCCGACCCTGTCCATCGCGCTGCCGCACACCATGGCGCTGTTCGGGGATTCAGTG
>CAMVBO010000336.1 GCA_947165745.1 uncultured Clostridia bacterium
TTTTCTCGCTTTCTCTCTCAATTTACCTCCCTAACTCGATTTAATCAGTGGTTACTTAGGGATTAGGGAGCAGGGATTAGGGAGCAGGAATAGCGGCTGCCGCGCTTTAGAGTGTGTTTCTAAAGTCCGGGATGTGCAGTTTCGAGCGTATCAGGCTGCATTTCAAGGCGATTTTCCGAAGGCTTACTGGTTGCAAGTCGAGGAAAAGCAACACAGAAATGCAGCCTTAGACGCCGAAAATGCATGTTCAGGATTTTAGAAACACACTCTAAACTTCCTCTTTGGGGAGGGTGGCGGCCCGCAGGGCTGACGGATGAGGTATCCTTCCCAAACCGTTGACTATGGAGGAAAAGCCATGAACGCACCCATCGACATCACCGGCGTCATTCTGAAGACGGACCGCCTGATCCTGCGGCCCTGGCGGGAGAGCGACCTTGACGACCTCTATGAATACGCCCGGGTGGACGGCGTGGGCGTGATGGCGGGCTGGTCGGCCCACAAGAGCCTGGAGGAATCCAAACGGATCCTCGACATGTTCATGGACGGGAAAAAGACCTTCGCCCTGGAATGCCAGGGGAAGGTGGTCGGGTCCATCGGCATTGAGACTTACGAGGAGCGCCGCTATCCGGAGCTGGATTTGGCCGAAAAGCGTGGCCGGGAGATCGGCTATGTGCTGTCGAAGGACTACTGGGGCCGGGGCCTGATGACCGAGGCGGTGAAAGAGGTCATTCGCTGGCTGTTTGAGGACGTGGGACTGGATTTCGTCACCGTCGGTCACTTCGTCCGCAACGACCGCTCCCGCCGGGTGATCGAAAAGTGCGGCTTCACCTACGTCAAGACCATCCCGTTTGACACTCAGGACGGGCGGACCGAGGATTCGATGGAATATATATTGTACAGATAACACAATTCCGCCTTCCCCAAAGGGGAAGGCTTTATCGGGCGGCGCGGCGCCGCCCATGCTGCCGTTATTCAGCGTTACAATATAGTCGAGGGGGGCTTTCCAATTATTGGAAAGTCCCCCCCTCGTTATGCCAGCCGCTTGCGCCGCCGGGAGGCCGTCAAAAGGCCGTCGGCCCTGCCGACCCGATCCGGCGTGCGATGGAACGCGGCAGCGAATGAGGTCAAGCGCCCCGCGCTTGCGCGGCAGCGAGTGGCCGTCGGCCCTGCCGACTATGCCAGCACCGCCTCGACCTCGTGGGTCGCGGGGGCCGCGTCGGCGAGGATGGTGTCACCGTCGATGGCCTTGCCGTCGCAGGTCAGGGTCAGCTTGCCCTTCTCGTCGCCGGCCTTGTTGACGATGTGGATGTTGTAGGTACTGCCGCGGAACTTGCGCACCAGGTGCAGATCCGTCAGCTCCTTGGGCAGGCACGGGTCGATCTTCAATCCGTCATAGTCCGGCTTGATGCCCAGGATGCCCTGGCTGATGGTGTAGAAGCTCCAGGCCGCGGTGCCGGTCAGCCAGCTGTTCTTGGCCTGGCCGAAGTGGGGCGCGTAGGGGCCGGCCACCATCTGGCTGTACACATAGGGCTCGGTGTAGTGCAGCTCCTGGTCGGTGATCCAGGCGGGGCAGGTGCGGCGATAGATGTCGAACGCCTTGCCGCCGTGGCCCAGGCGGGCCTGCGCCAGCGCGATCCAGGGGTTGTTGTGGCAGAAGATGCCGCCGTTCTCCTTGTATCCCGGGGGATAGGAGCTGATCTCGCCCAATTCGACATGATAGCGGGTGTAGGGCGGGGTGAGGATGGCCACGCCGTGCTCGGAGAGCAGGTGCTTCTCCACGGAATCCATGGCCTTCTGGGCATAGCCCTCCTTCACGCCCACGCCGGACATGACCACGAAGCCCTGGGGCTCGATGTAGATCTTGCCCTCGTCGCACTCGTGGCTGCCCACCTTGTTGCCCAGCGCGTCATAGGCGCGCACGAACCACTCGCCGTCCCAGCCGGCGGTCAGCAGGGCCTTCTCCATGGCGTCATACCAGCCGCCCACCTGTTCGGCCTCGTCCGTCCAGCCGTACAGCCGGCACAGGACTTCATAATCCGGGCAGACGCCGGCGAACATGCCGCCGATGAAGGTGGACTCCGCCGCGCCGGATTCGTTGTTCTCGGTGGTCTGGAAGCTTTCGCCGGGGGTGGTGGAGAAGCAGTTGAGGTTCAGGCAGTCGTTCCAGTCGGCGCGGCCGATCAGCGGCAGGCCGTGGGGGCCCAGGTGCTCCAGCGTGTAGTGGATGCTGCGGCGCAGGTGCTCCATCAGCGGCTGGGCCAGCTTCTCGTCGTTGTCGAAGGGCACCATTTCCTTCAGGATGGACACATCGCCGGTCTCCTTGATGTAGGCGGCCACGCCGAAGATCAGCCACAGCGGGTCGTCATTGAAGCCGGAGCCGATGTCGTTGTTGCCCCGCTTGGTCAGCGGCTGATACTGGTGATAGGCGCTGCCGTCGGGGAACTGGGTGGCGGCGATATCCAGGATCCTCTCGCGGGCGCGGGCGGGGATCAGGTGCACGAAGCCCAGCAGGTCCTGGGTGGAATCGCGGAAGCCCATGCCGCGGCCGATGCCGCTCTCATAGTAGCTGGCGCTGCGGCTCATGTTGAAGGTGACCATGCACTGGTACTGGTTCCACAGGCCGGCCATGCGGTCCACGCGCTCGTCGCCGCTGTTGACCTCGAAGGTGGACAGCAGCTCCGTCCAGTAGGCGTTCAGCGCGGCAAAAGAGGCCTCAAACTGCGCGTCGGTCTTGAACTGATCCAACAGCGCGTAGGCCGGCGCCTTGTTGATCACGTTGGGAGCGATGAACTTCTGGTCCACGGGGTTTTCGCAGTAGCCCAGCACAAAGATGAAGGAAACGGTTTCGCCGGGCTTGATATTGCGCTTCAGGCAGTGGCTGCCGATGGGGGCGAAGCCGCTGGCCACGGTGTTCTTGCTCTGGTTCCGGGTGGGCACGTCCGGCTCGCCGAAGCCGTTGTAGTAGCCGATGAAGGAGGCGCGGTCGGTGTCGAAGCCGTCGATGGGCGCGTTCACGGCGTAGACCGCGAAGTGGTTGCGGCGCTCGCGATACTCGGTCTTGTGATAGATGGCGCTGCCCTCGATTTCCACCTCGCCGGTGGAGAAGTTGCGCTGGAAGTTGGTGGAGTCGTCCTGGGCGTTCCACAGGCAGAACTCCACGAAGCTGTACAGGCTCACGTCCTT
>CAMVBO010000337.1 GCA_947165745.1 uncultured Clostridia bacterium
TGGTGACGGCCTTCGCCACCATCGGCCAGGAGACCGGCCTGGGCTATCGCATCACCGCCATCGCCGCGGCCGCGGTGTGCGTGCTTGGCGGCGTGCTGTTCATGCTGTATAACGAAAAGAAGGTCTACGCGAAGATATTGAAGAAGTGAATTCAGATTTGCCCTGCAAATCTGGATCATGAATTGTGCCTTCGGCACATGAATTGGCCTTCAGGCATGAATTGCGCTGCGGCGCATAAGAAGACGCAAATCATATTTCCATGACGAACAAGGAGGCCTCACCATGTCCAACCCCCGTTTCAACCCCGACGGCCTGGCGTTGGCGGCGGATTACGCCCGGACGATGAACGAGGCGACGCTGCCGGAGATCAACGCCCGGCGGCGGGACGAGGTCATCCAGGGCGACGGCGGGCGGCCGCTGTTCACCAGCCGGTTTGACGCGGAAAACGCACAGGGCACCGTGGTGATCGTCCACGGTTTCACGGAGAACGCCGACAAGTTCTCGGAGCTGATCCACTCGCTGCTCACCGTGGGCTACAGCGTGATCGCCTACGATCAACGGGGCCACGGGCGGTCCTGGCGCGCGCCGGGGCTGGCGGAAGGTTCGGTGACTCACGTGGACGACTTCGACGAGTATGTGCGAGACCTGGAGATTGTGGTGGATCGCCTGCTGTCCGGCATGCCCCGGCCCTGGTTCCTGTTCGCCCACTCCATGGGCGGGGCGGTGTCCGCGCTGTATCTGCAGCGGCACGGCGGGGTGTTTGCGCGGGCGGCCCTCTGCGCGCCGATGATCGAGCCGAACCTGTCCGGGCTGCCCATGGCGGCGGCGCGGATGATGTGCGGCGGCGCGCGGCTGCTGGGCCGGAGCAAGAAGCGCATCTTCGTTTCCAGGCCCTATTCCGGCCCGGAGAACTTCGCCACCTCCGCCGCCTCCGGCAAGGAGCGGTTTGACTGGTACGACGCCGTCAAGGCTTCCACGCCCGCCTTCCAGAACAACGGCCCCACCTACGGCTGGACAGAGCAGGCGCTGCGGGCAAACCGCATGCTGCTGGCGGAGGGCGCGGTGGAGAAGATCGACGCGCCCGTGCGGGTGTTCACCGCCGAAAAGGACGGATCGGTGATGCCCGGGGCGCAGAAGGCCTTTGTGGCCCGGCTGAGGGACGGCCAGCGCATCCTGGTAAAGGGCGCGAGGCACGAGATCTATCGCTCGCCGGACGACGTGCTGTTCCCATGGTGGCACGGGATTCTCGAATACTTCCGGGGCAACGTGGACAACGACGGGACAAACGGATGAACCAAGCAAAGGCCGATTAGGTTAAAAAATGCATCAAGCAGCCCCATCCCTTGCGGGATGGGTTTTTTTCATTTATAATAGATTGTGGAAGGGTATTGAATCACAATCGACGGAGACGTTTTTGATATGAAGTGGATTGCGAGCGCCGCGTTCGGCATGGAGGGCATGACCGGGCGGGATCTGAAGCACCTGGGCATGCAAAACGTGCGCGTGCTGGACGTGGGCGGCGCGGAATTTGAAGGCGGTTTTGAGGACGCCTTCAGGGCCAGCCTGTGGCTGCGCACCTGCGACAGGATCATGCTGGTGATGGGCCAGTTCAGGGCGACGAGCTTTGAAGAGCTGTTCCAGGGCGTGAAGGGCATCGCGTGGGAAACGCTGCTGCCCATGGACGCGGGTTTCCCCATTCGCGCCAAGTGCGTAAAGTCCCGGCTGATGAGCCCGTCGGACGTGCAGAAGATCGCCAAGCGGGCCATGGTGGAGCGGCTGAAAGGGGCCTACGGCGCGGACTGGTTTGCCGAGACCGGGGCCGTGTTCCAGGTGGACGTGTCCATTCGCGACGATGTCGTCACCGTGGCGCTGGACACCTCCGGCGAACCGCTTTCCAAGCGGGGCTATCGCACCTGGAACGGCGAGGCGCCCCTGCGGGAGACGCTGGCGGCGGCGTTGGTGCTGCAGAGCGGCTGGCACCCCTGGCAGCCCCTTTACGATCCCTGCTGCGGCACGGGCACCATACTGATCGAGGCGGCGTTCATCGCCCTGAACCGCGCCCCGGGCCTGACGCACAAATTCGCCATGGAGGCCTGGCCCGCCGCGCCTCACGAGGCCTTCGAGGCCATCCGCGCCGAGGCCAGAAAGAAGTTCGAGGAAGGCAGCAAGCGCCCGCTGTACATCGCAGGCAGCGACATCAACCCCGAGGCCATCGAGCTGGCACAGCGCCACGTGAAGCAGGCGGGGCTTTCGGGCCGCGTCGGCCTTGCCGTGAAGGATATGCGGGACGTCAATCCCGGGGATATACCCCTGGAGGACAAGCCGGGCGTGTTCATCGCCAACCCGCCCTATGGCGAGCGCTTGGACAACATGCGAGCCGCCCACGCCGTGGCCAGGCAGCTGGGCGCGCTGCAAAAGCGCTTCCCCGGCTGGAAGCTGTGCGCGTTCAGCGCCGACATGGGCTTTGAGAAGGAATATGGCCGCCGCGCCACCCGGCGCAGGCGCTACTATAACGGCAGGATCGAGTGCGAGTACCGCATATTTGAATGAGGAATGAGGAATTGACTGTGAATTACATTCTTCTTTCCCAATCCCTGATTGACCTGAATCCCCATAGGATACTGACGAGGTGTAATCAATGAAACCGATTTTTAACCGCGCGCCTTTGACGCCCAACGCTCTCTCCCCGCTGCCGCTGGGCAGCATCCGCCCGGAGGACTGGCTGCTGGATCAGCTTGAAACCCAGCGGGACGGCCTGACGGCGAAGCTGGACGAGATTTGGAGCGACGTTGGCCCCGAATCCGGCTGGCTGGGCGGCGCGGGCGATTGCGGAGAGCGCGCGCCTTACTACCTGGACGGCCTGGTGGCCCTGGCCTGGACGTTGGACGACGCGGCCCTCAAGGAAAAGGCCCAGCGCTATGTGGAGTGGATCCTGTCCAGCCAGCGAGAAGACGGCTGGTTCGGCCCTGACGGCAACGACGACTATTGGCCGCTGATCCTCTCCCTGCGGGCGTTGAGGCTGTACTTCACCGCCACCGGCGACAAGCGGGTGCTGGTGCTGATGGACAGGTTCTTCAAGTATCAGTACGCCAATTTGGCGGAGCATCCCCTGCGGGACTGGGCCGTGGCCCGGGGCGGCGAGAACATGGAGCTGGCGCTGTGGCTGTACAACATCACCG
>CAMVBO010000338.1 GCA_947165745.1 uncultured Clostridia bacterium
AAGGCGTACAACGGCTCCGTGGCGCTGATCAGCCTGGGCGGCAGGACCGGCCTGGCCCAGGTCGGCGACATGACCCGCGCCAGCCAGAGCGCTCCCGTCGAAGCCACCCAGTCCCGGCCCATGCAGACCACCCGGAAGACCCGGCTGTACAAGAAGGCCAAGAAATCCTCGAAGTACACCACCCTCTCCGCCGGTACCAGCGTGGAAGTGCTGGCCGTGAACGGCCAGTGCGCCAAGGTCAGCTACAAGGGCAAGGTGGGCTATATGGATTACAGCCACCTGGGGGAGCCTGGCAGCGCGGCGGAGGCAATCGAAACCGCCGCCAGCGTGGACAACACCCCTGTACAGACCGGCAGCGCCCCCGTGGCCGCCAAGGCGAGCACCCGCGTCTACGCCGACGCCAGCCTGTCCGGCGAAAGCGTGTCCGTGTCCAAGGGCACCAAGATGACCCTGTTGGCCATCCGCGGCGACGTGGCCATGGTGGAAAAGAACGGCGCCATCGGCTATATGTCCCTGAGCGACCTGGAGCGCAGCTCCGCCAAGACCGCCTCCGCCGGCAAGGGCAACCCCTTCGCCAGCGGCAGCGCTCAGTCCACCATCTACACCTTCTTGACCAGCGAAATGGGCTACAACCGCGCCGCCGCCATGGGCGTGCTGGCCAACATCCGGTATGAGTCCGACTATCTGCCGACTTGCGTCGGCGACGGCGGTACCAGCTATGGCATCTGCCAGTGGCACGCCAGCCGCAAGAGCAGCCTGATCAGCTATTGCAACGAAAACGGCCTGGATTACACCACGTTGGAGGCACAGCTGAAATTCTTTAAGTATGAAATCACCACCCGCTACGGCGGCGTGCACGCCTTCCTGAAGGGCGTGGAGAACACCGCCGACGGCGCTTACGACGCGGGTTACTACTTCTGCTTCAACTTTGAGGCCCCCGCCGCCCGCACCAGCCAATCCACCAAGCGCGCCACCTACGCCAAGGAGACGCTGTGGGTGAAGAAGTAAACAAAAGAGCCTTCCCCCCTGGGGAAGGCTTTTTTATTAGAGTGTGTTTCTAAAATGAGACATGTGCAGTTTCGAGTGGATTGGGCTGCATTTCAAGGCGGTTTTCCGCAGGCTTAGTGGCGCTAAGTCAAGGGAAACCAACGCAGAAATGCAGTTCAAGACGCCGAAAATGCATCGTTCCGAATTTAGAAACAGACTCTAGTCCAGATAAAACCGCCAGGCGCAGTTGCAGCTGTCGTCCGTAATGTGGGGATAGCAGCTCACCCGTTCGCAGCGGATGCGGTCGTCGATGGCCCGGGCGAACTCGCCGAACTCCACCTCGCCCACCTGTTCGCAGGGATGCAGGGGCATGCCCTTGCGGGCGCGGGTGTCCTGCACGCGGCAGTACACCGTGCGGAACACCACCGCGCTGTCCCCCTCCCAAACGAACTCATGCCGGTTGTGATGGGCGTTGAAGCGCAGGTCCATGGCCCGCGTCAGGCCTTGCAGGCCGGGGCGCTCCGAAAGGCCCAGGAATTGCTTGAGCCTGCGGGCCTCGATGGCGGTATAAACCCTCCACACGTCCACATCGTGGCGCATGGCGGCGTCCATGCCGCTCTCCCTTTCCACGGACTGGAACCACAGCCCGTCCAGGGCCAGCCAATTCTTGGAATAGACGTTTACCAGGTCCATCAGCTGTTCCCGGGTCAGATCCTGCAAATGCTCGTTGCCCACGGGATCACCTTTCGCCCTTCCCCCGGCCCAGCGGGAACTGGCCGACGCGCAGCGCCGTGCCGCCGAAAGGCACCAATTCGATCACCCGCGCGTCGTTTTCCCGGACGGCGGGCACCATGGGCACGCTGGCGGCGCTGGCGCCGTCCATCTGCCAATCCACCGGCGCGGCCTTCACCAGCACCTTCACCGGGGCCTCGCCCTTGCCAAAGGCGGCGGGCTCGCCGGCGTAGACGGCCTTCATCGGCTCGTCCCGCACCAGCGCCCAGTTCCAGGCCTCATCGGTGGTCACCTGCCAGCTGCCATCCGCCTGCTTTTCCCAATTCTCCCTGGGCTGGAAGGCCATCAGCACGGGTCCCAGCTCCACCGCGCCGGACTGGTGATACCACTTGGTCACCCTCGGCACCGTGGGCAGCTCCACGCGAATTACGTCGCCGGAGCGCCACCTGCGGCGCACGCAGGTGATGTCCCCGGCCCGCACCTGCATGATCTCGCCGTCAGGCAGATACACCATGGGCTGGCGGGTCCAGAAGGGCATGCGCAGATACAGCGGGAATTCGCAGGGCTGCTTCACGGACACGGTGATCTCCACCGACTGGGCGAAGGGATAGCTGCCGGACACGCGGAACCTGACGGGCACGCCGTCCAGCACGGCCCGCACGGTGCAGGGCGCGTAGCTGACGGCCTGCAGGCCGCCGTCGCTGGTGGCGTACCACAGTGAGGAGACGAACCTCGGCCATGCCTGCTGGCAGCTGGCCAGCCCGCAGCCGTCGTCCAGGCCCACGCCGTAGAGGTTGGCGTCGTCGCCGTGGTTGTACCACTTGCGCTTCTCCCGGGAGACCTTCACCTGGTTTACCTGCTCATCGCATTGGTGGGCGGTCATGTCGGCGGTGAAGGCGGCGGGCAGCGCGTTATAGGCCAGCTTCTCCAGAATGTCGGCATACTCCTGGCTGAACTCGCCCAGGCCCATCAGCGCCTCCAGCGTGCCCATCAGCTCCACGATGGCGCACAGCTCGCTGCCCTGGGTGGGGCTGTTGCCGTTCAGGTGCTCGTCGCAGATGAACATGCCGCTGGCCACGCCGTGGTGCTTCACCAGCTTGGCCCAGCCGAAGCGGAAGCCGCCCTGCTCCTTGAAGCCGGACTTGAACAGGTTGATGACGCCCGGAGTCTTCAGGCCCATGGCCAGGTTCACACCGTGGGACAGGTGATACTGGGTGTGGAAATAGGGGCGCTTTTCGCCGATCAGCGGCTCGTTCTTCTCCTCGCCCAGGGCCTCCTCGAGCCGGTCCCACTTGAGGGACTTGCTCATGGGCACGGTATTGGCGAAGGTGTGGAAGTAGTTGGGCCAGTCCAGCGTCTGGCCGCGCAGCTTCCGGCACAGCTCGATCAGGTGCTTCTGGCCGGTGATGTTGTACAGCCACAGCGCCAGCTCCATGTTCTCGCCGCCCCGGGCCAC
>CAMVBO010000339.1 GCA_947165745.1 uncultured Clostridia bacterium
ATGCTGAACCTGGACGACCACAACCGCATCCGCACCACCGACGCGCGGCTGCTGCGGCGCATCGTGCGGGACAACCTGTTCCGCGGCACCAAGCCGGAGGAGACCATGGCCATGTGGGCCTCCGTGCGCCGGGGCGAGGAGAAGTACATCTTCCCCTTCCAGGAGAAGGCCGACGCCATGTTCAACTCGGCGCTGACCTACGAACTGTGCATTATGAAGAAGTACGCCTACCCCCAGCTGCTGGCCGTGAAGCCCGACAGCCCCCATTACACCATGGCCCGGCGCCTGGTGAAGTTCCTCAACTATATCCAGACCGCCGACGTGGAGGACGAGATCCCGGTGAACTCCATTCTGCGCGAGTTCATCGGCGGTTGCTGCTTCTATAAGGACGAGGACTGATTCTGATTTGCAAGGCAAATCAGAATCAGTGAATTGCGCCTGACAGCGCATAGGGCGCAATTCAAATCATAATCATCGACGAAGCCGGATTTCATGGTATGTTTTTCTCTCATTGCGGCAAAAATAGGCTTGCAAGGAGGTAGAATACCATGAATATTCGCAAAATCATTCCGGTTGTCCTGACGCTGGCGCTGGCCGGCGCGCTGCTGGCGGCCTGCATGAACAACGACGCGGCCAACGTGCAGCCCGATCCCACGGCGAACTACTACCCGAACGCCACCAACGGCACGGGCGCCACGGCCATGCCCGGCAATAACGCCAATTCCGGCGCCGCCGACAACGGTGCCGCCGGCATGAACGGCACGACCAACGCCGGCAACACCACCGCCACCACCGACGGCGCGCTGAACCCCTTTGACTGGGCCAACGGCGCGGCGGACATCGAGAAGGCCATCGCCCGCATCAGCGAGATCGCCGACGCCCGCGTGGTCGTCACCAACACCACCGCCCTGGTGGGCGTGCGGTTTGACAACGCCTACAAGGGCGAGCTGACCGAGCGCATCCGCGAGATGGTGGCCGCCGAGGTGCTGAAGGCGGACAAGGCCATCCAGACCGTGGCTGTCACCAGCGCAGAAGACGACGTGAAAAAGATCTATGACCTGTCCGAGCAGATTCGCTCCGGCCGCACCGCCGACGAGCTCTCCGCCGAGATCAATTCGATCGTGCGCAACGCGACGACGCTGCGCTGACGCGAGGGAGTAGGGAGTAGGGAATGCCGGGATGCGGTATTCCTACTCCCTACTGCCTACTCCCTAAATGAAAGGATATACATAATGTTTGCCCACCTCCACCTACATACCGAATACTCCCTCCTGGACGGGGCATGCCGGATCAAGCCGCTGATGCAGCGGCTGAAGGACATGGGCATGACCTCCTGCGCGGTGACGGACCACGGCGTGATGTACGGCGTGGTGGACTTTTATCGCGCGGCGAAGGAGGAGGGCATCCACCCGGTCATCGGCTGCGAGGTGTACGTGTGCCAGGACATGGACAACAAGACCAGCAACACCCGGGACTACAGCCACCTGATCCTGCTGTGCGAAAACGAGACCGGCTACAGAAACCTGTCCCGGCTGGTCAGCCAGGGCTTCATCCGGGGCTACTACTACCGGCCCCGGGTGGACTATAAGCTGCTGGAAAAGCACCACGAAGGCCTCATCGCCCTGTCCGCCTGCCTGTCCGGCGACCTGCCCAAGCTGCTGCTGGACGGCCGGGAGAACGAGGCGAGGGCCATGGCCCAAAGATACATAGACATCTTTGGCAGGGACAACTTTTTCGTCGAGCTGCAGGACCACGGCCTGCCGGACCAGCGCGCCGTGAACCCCCGGCTGGTGCGCCTGGCCCGGGAGATGGACATTCCCCTGGTGTGCACCAACGACTGCCACTACCTGACCCGGGAGGACGCAGCTGCCCAGGAGGTGCTGCTGTGCATCCAGACGGGCAAAACCCTGTCCGATGAAAACCGCATGCGCATGGACACCGACCAGATGTATGTCAAGTCGGAGGAGGAGATGCGCGCGCTGTTCCCCAACTTCGCGGACGCCATCGAGCGCACGGAGCAGATCGCCCGGCGCTGCCAGGTGGACTTCGACTTTTCCACCACCCATCTGCCCGCCTTCCCGCTGCCGGAGGGGGAGACGGACAAGGGCTATCTGCGCAAGCTTTGCGAGGAGGGCCTGCTGCGCAAGTACGGCCCGGACCGCCCGGACGCCCGCGAGCGCATGGAATACGAGCTGGGCGTGATCGAGAGCATGGGCTATGTGGATTATTTCCTGATCGTGTGGGACTTTATCCACTACGCCAAGACCCACGGCGTGGGCGTGGGCCCCGGGCGCGGCAGCGGCGCGGGCTCCATCGTGGCCTATTCGCTGGACATCACCGAGATCGACCCGCTGAAATACGCGCTGGTGTTTGAACGCTTTTTGAACCCGGAGCGCGTGTCCATGCCCGATATCGACTGCGACTTCGACTATGAGCGCCGGGGCCGGGTGATCGACTATGTGCGTCAGCGCTACGGTGCGGACCACGTGGCCCAGATCATCACCTTCGGCACTATGGCGGCCCGGGCGGTGATTCGCGACGTGGGCCGGGTGATGGACATGAGCTATCAGGAGGTGGACGCCATCGCCAAGATGGTGCCCTTCGAGCTGAACATGACGCTGGAGAAGGCGCTGAAGATGAACGCCGAGCTGCGGGGCGTCTATGAGAAGGACGAGGGCGTGCACCGGCTCATCGACATGGCCCGCCGTCTGGAGGGCATGCCCCGCAATGCCTCCACCCACGCCGCAGGCGTGCTGATCACCGCCAAACCGGTGGTGGACTACTGCCCGCTGCAGACCAACGAGGACGTGATCACCACCCAGTTCCCCATGGGCACGGTGGAGGCGCTGGGCCTGTTGAAGATGGACTTCCTGGGCCTGCGCACGCTGAACGTGATCATGGACACCATCGAGATGGCCCGGGACCGCCTGGGGCCCGACTTCAAAAGCGAGGACATCCCCCTGGACGAGCAGGGGGTGTATGAGATGATCTCCTCCGGCGACACCACCGGCATCTTCCAGCTGGAATCCAGCGGCATGACCCAGTTCCTGACCAGCATGAAGCCCTCCAATTTTGAGGACATCATCGCCGCCATATCCCTCTATCGGCCGGGCCCCATGGAGTCCATTCCCCGGTACGTGGCGGGCAAGCAGAACCCGGACAGCGTGTCCT
>CAMVBO010000340.1 GCA_947165745.1 uncultured Clostridia bacterium
GTGGAGAAGCTCTTCGAGGATCTTCGAAAAATCGCCAAGGGGACCATGAAGCTGGCGGCGCCCATCCGCGCCGGCGGCAAGGACGTGAAAGAACTGAAATTCGACTTTACCGCGCTTTCCGGCCGGGACTACGTGGAGGCCATGGACTCCGACCGCTCCGGCAGCGCGCTGTTCCGGATGACCTCGGCGCAGGCGCTGGCGCTGTTTGCGGCCACGGCGGGCCGCTGCACCGACGGCATCGACGCCACCGACATCCGCGAGCGGATCGGCATCACCGACTGCACCCAGGCAGTTCAACTGGCGCAGCTTTTTATTCTGGCCTCCAACCGGGCGGCAAGCGGGCTTATTACGAGCGAATCGTAGAGGCGGCGCAGGCCTGTTACACCTCCGCTGTGGATCTGCTGGATCTGCCGATGCTGGAGTTCTACGAGTTGTATCGCGCCATCGTCCGCGTGGCGGAGCGGCGGAAGCGGTAGGAGGCATATCATGATCCTGATGTACGAAGACACCAATCTCACTGAGTTCGTGGACATTACCGCCTGCGAACACCGGGACGCTTCCGGCGGCCGGAGCGACTGCCTGGCACTGGAGATGGAGCACGCGGAGACCTGGTACCGCTGGGGACCCTCGGCGGACGAACGGATCGAGGCGCTGCTGAACGGCTATTCCACCGGCACTCTGTACCTGTCGGCGCTGCTGCCGGAGAACGGGCGCTTCCGGCTGCTGGCCACCGGCATTCCCCGGGCGGCGCGGCAGAAGGACACCGCGTCCTATACCGACATCACTCTGTCCGGCTTGCTGGAGCGGGCGGCGGCGGCCTGCGGCATGGGGTGGACCCTGTACGGCCTGCCGGACCTGCGCTACGCCTTCCTGATGCGGAAGGACGAGGGGCTTTGCGGCTTTCTGGACCGGCTGCTGCGGGCGGAGGGCGGATGCCTGAAAGCCTGCGGCGGCGCGCTGCGGGCGGTTTCCGTGGCGGCGGCCCAGGCGCTGGAACCGGTGGCGGAGCTGGAGCTTCACCCCGACACGCCCACCCTGCGGCACCGGGTGAAGGCCGGCGCAAGGGCCATGGGCCTGACCGTCCGGGGACCGCTGGGGATGGCGGAGGCACGGGACGCGGCCGTTTCCGACGGGCCGTGGCCGGTGCTTCGGATGCCTGTACCCGACCCCGTCACTGCAAGGCGCTGGGCGCAGGGGACCCTGCTGCACCTGAACCGCGGCGCCGAGACCCTGACCCTGACCACGGAGTTTTCGCCGAACTATACGGCGCTGGCCCGGGTGGACGTGACCGGCGGCAGCGGCATGGACGGCGCGTGGCTTATCGACGAGGCCCGGCACGATTTGTACAATGAGCGGACGCGGCTTTCCCTCGTCCGCTGCGTGACCACGATCGAATAGAAGGGGACACCATGCAGAACAATTGCAGCGCCTACGGCGCGCTTCTGGAGCGGGGCCGGGTCCTGTCCGTGTCGGAAGACGGCGCGGCCGTGGAATCCCTGGAGCGGGGAAACGTCACCTCGCCGCCCCTGGCCTTTCCGGAAAGCCTTGCCCTTGCCCCGGGGGACACGGTGTACTTCTGTCTCTTCGACGACGGGGACGGCCTGATCCTCGAAAAGGCCCGCTAAATCCCATTCATGAGGTGAGATCATGGCACAGACCCTGCAGACCACGGTCGTCATCGGCGGCCGGGTCGACAATACCTTTACCGCCATCGGCGAACAGCTGCTGAACCTGGGAAGCCAGGTCAGCGAGGTTTCCCGGATGCTCATCGACTTCGGCAAGGAATCGCTGGGGGTGTTCCGGAACTACGAGGACGCCATGCTGGAAGCCGAGGGCGCGCTGACCACCACCTACAAGGACGCCACCACCCGGGCGCGGGTGATGAAGGACCTGGAGACGGCGGCCACCCACTGGGCCAGCACCACGATCTTCCACACCAACGACGTGGCCAGCGCCATCGCCGAGGCCGCCCACGCCGGTCTGAACTATGAACAGATCATGGAGGCCATGCCGGCGGCGATGCGGCTGGCCCAGGCCGGCGGCATAAGCCTGACGGAGGCACTGGACAAGGGCATCAAGGTCACCAACGCGTCCGGCATCGGCATAGAAAACATGGCCACAATGATGGACCAGTGGGTGTTCGCGGCCAACAGCTCCGCCACCAACGTGGACGAGCTGGGCGAGGCACTGGTGCGGCTGGGGCCGACGCTGCGGATCGGCGACAATACCGCCGAGATGATCACGCTGTTGGCAGTGCTGGCGGACGCCGGCGTGGTGGGCGAGCAGGCCGGAACGCTGCTTCGGAACACGATGATCCGCCTGATCGCGCCAACGGAAAAGGCATCGGAACTCCTCGGCCAATTCGGCTTTACGGCGGAGGAGTACGCGGAAGCCATGGCAGAAGTCGGCGAGACGAACGGCGACCTCAGCGGAATGTACATTGACCTTTACAAGGACAACGGCGAGCTGCGGTCGATGATCGATCTGTTCACGCAGCTGGGGCTGGCGCAGAAGGACATGTTGACGCCACATAAGATGGGGTGGCTCGGCGAGGAAGACGAACTGTACAGCAGTGAACCGTTTTACAACAACGCAATGAAGCAGATCTTCGGCATGCGCTCCATGACCGGTGCCATGGCCATCATGAACGCGGCGGCGGAGGGTACGCTCGGGGAACTCTACAGCAACGTACTGAACGAATCCGAAGGCTACACCGAGCAGGTCGCGGGCATCATGATGAGCGGCCTGACCGGCTCCGTGGAGGTCTTCAATTCCAAGGTGGAGGAACTGCAGCGCAGGACCGGCGGCACGCTGGCCACCCAGGTGGAGTACTTTGCCGGGCCGTTGGGGGCCATCGTGGACAGCGTTGCCGGCCTGGACGACGCAAAATTTGGCGCGCTGGCTGCGGGCCTTTCCACCATTGCGGTGGCAGGCCCGGGGCTGATGTTGGCCGGCGGCGCCTTCCGCCTGATCGGCGCGTTCCTCAGCCCCACCGGGAAGCTGGTGGCGGCGGCCATGGCCATCGGCGCCATCACCGCGGCCATCTCCACCTACAGCCAGCTGATGCAGCAGGAGAGCTTTCTGGAGAACTTCGGCGACCTGTCACTGGACAACGCGGCCCTGAACACCTACATCAAGACCATGGGGGAGGACTTCACCGCCGCCGGCGCC
>CAMVBO010000341.1 GCA_947165745.1 uncultured Clostridia bacterium
CCAGCACCATCACCATGATCTCGGCGTTCACGGCCACGTCCTCGGCCAGCAGCACCCGCTTGCCGGTCAGGTCGGCCTTGTGGGCGGGCTGGGCCAGGGTGCTCTTTTTCTTGCTGACGGAGCGGAACTCGTCCAGCACTGCGGCGGCGAACAGCGGCTTGGCGGCGAAGCTGTCAACGCCCACCTCCCTGGCCTCGTCGATGATGTCGTCCCAGTTGTAGGAGGTGAGGATGATGATGGTGGAATCCTCGCCGATCAGCCGGCGGATGCGCCGGGTGGTCTCCAGGCCGTCCATCCCGGGCATCTTCCAGTCCACCAGGATCAGGTTGTAGGACGCGCGGCGGGCGTGGCGCAGCTCCACCATGTTCAGGGCCTCGGCCCCGGAGAGGGCGGTCTCGCAATTGATGCCGATCTGGCCCAGCACCAGCTTGGCGTGTTCGCAGGCGATGGGATCGTCGTCGATCACCAGCACGCTCAAATCCTCGGCGCGCAGCTCCCGCGAACCGCCGGACTCCCGCGTGCGGCCCGATTCCATCAGCGTCACCGTGACGGTGAAGGTGCTGCCCACGCCCTGCTCGCTCTGGACGGTGATGGTGCCGTTCATCATCTCTACCAGGCTCTTGGTGATGCTCATGCCCAGGCCAGTGCTGCCGAAGCGGCTGGTGGAGGAGGAGTCCTCCTGGCTGAAGGCATCGAACATCTTGGGCAGGAACGCCTTGCTCATGCCGATGCCGGTGTCCGACATCACCAGCCGCAGCGTGACGTTGCCGCCAAAGCGGGCGATCTCCTCCACGGTGAAGGTGACGGTGCCGCCGGCAGGGGTGAATTTCACGGCGTTGCCCAGGATGTTGATCATCACCTGGCGCAGCTTCATATCGTCGCCGATGTAGTAATCGTCGATCCTGCCCACCGCGTGGCAGTCGTAGCGCAGGCCCTTGTCCCGGCACTGGCCGCCGATGATGGTGTTCACCTGCTCCAGCGCCCGGGAGAACGAAAACTCCTCGTTTTTCAGGATCATGCGGCCGGATTCGATGCGGCTCATGTCCAGTATGTCGTTGATGATGTTCAACAGGTGCTGGGCGGAAGACCCGATCTTGTCCAGGTACTCCCGGGTCTTCTCCGGCAGGCCTTCCTCGCTCAGGGCAATCTTGTCCAGGCCGATGATGGCGTTCATGGGCGTGCGGATCTCGTGGCTCATGTTGGAAAGGAACGCCGTCTTGGCCTTGTTGGCCTCCTGCGCCGCCGCCAGGGCGTCGCTTAAAACCTGGCTCTGCTCCAGGGTCTTGCGGGTCTCGGCGTCCACGTCGGAGAAGCTCATGCCCACGGCGTGCACGATGTGGTCGTCCCGGTCCTCCGGGTGGCGCACGCCGGCGAAGCGGATCATGGCATAGCGCTCCACCCCGCCGTGCAGGATCGTATACCGGTGGGAGATCACCCGCTGCGTCATCAGGGCCTTTCGGATGGCGTCGGGCTGCACGAACCGCATGAACTCCTCCATGCTTTCTTCGGTCACGCGGGCCGCGGCATAGCCCTTGATGGCTTCGCTGTAGCGGAAATGCCAGCCCAGCTTGTAGATGCTGTCGTCCTCGGAATCCTGATAGCAGGTGCCCTCGTCCTTGTCCAGGTCCACGTAATAGACGCTCCAGTAATCGGAGGCCAGGGCGGTGATCAGCTCGTTCTGCTCGGTCTTCTGCTTCTCCTGCTCCAATAGCTTTTCCTGCAGGGCCAGTTCCTGCTCCAGCTGCTCCTGGCGGGCGTGGGACTCCACCTCGGCGGACTTGATGCGGGTCATCTCCGTCACGTCCACGCACATGCCCAGCGAACACAGCCGCCCGCTCTCATCGGTGAACTTGGTCTTGGTGGTCTGCAAATTGCGCATCTTGCCCCTGGCGTCGGGCACGTCCTCGAAGAAGATATAGGGCTCATCCATGGACAGAGCCTTTTTGTCGTCCTCCACGAAATGGTCCGCCGTGGCGGTGTCGAACAGGTCATAGTCGGTCAGGCCCACCACGCCGTCGGGGCTCTTCTTGTGCGCGTACTCCGCGAAGGCCTGGTTGCAGGCCAGGTAGCGGCCGGTCGCCGCGTCCTTGGAGAAGCTCATGGCGGGCATGTTGGTGAGCAGCGAGGCCACCGAGCCCATCAGGTTTGCCAGCTTCTCGGCGGAGCGAACCTCCTCCATCAGGCGGCGGTTCTCCTCCCGGGCACGGCGGGCATCCTGCAGGGCTCGCTGGATGGCCTGTTCCTGGCGCACCTCGTCGTCCACGTCCTTGAAGCCGCAGACCACGCCCATCTTGCCGCCAGGCATGCTGACCTTGGCGAACTCGATGCGGAAATAGCGATGGACGCCGTCGTCCATTACGCGAAGGTAATTTACGTTGAACTGGGCACGCCCGTCCAGCTGGCGGGTGATGTTCTCCAGCGTCAGCTCCCGCTGCAGGCGCTCCTGGTCGGCGGGGGCGACGGTGGTTTTGATGTAATACTCCTTGGCCTGGGAATACTTCATCCGGCCCAGCGCGTCCTTGATGGGCGCGGCGTGGACGGAGGCGCCCTGGGTGTCGCCCCGGTAGAGGGAGAACGTCTCTTTCTCCACGTCGTTGATCAGCCATACCGTGTGATAGGACTCGATCAGCGCCTCGATCACCGCCTGGCGCACGGCCATGTCGCTCTCCATGCGCTCCCGCTTCTGGGTGATATCGGAGATGAAAACATAGTAGATGCCGCCATAGGCCTCGGTCATGGTGTAGTGGCCGTAGTCGTCCACCCAGCGCACCGAGCCGTCCCTGCGGATGATGCGATACTCCACGTAGTCGAAGTTGTCGTCGCTGGCGGCGATCTGCTGGTTGACGGAATCCGTCACCGCCTGATAGTCATCCGGGTGCAGCATCCCCTTGAAGGTATAGCCGGTGAGGGCCTTGAACTCGTCGATGTCCGCGCAGCCGAAGATGTCCAGCACCGCCCGGTTGGCGTAGAGCAGCTCCTCGTTCCCCTCGGCGCGATAGATGAAGAAGCCGCCGGGCATGTGCATGCCGATCTGCTCCACGATGGGAAGGGTCTGTTCATTCAGCTGAAAGTGCAATCCAAACATACGGGGGTCCTCCTCTGATGGGTTGGGGGGATCGTCGGGGATATTGGCTCACCCGTGGCGCTTTGAGAGCACCTGG
>CAMVBO010000342.1 GCA_947165745.1 uncultured Clostridia bacterium
TCGCCGGACTGCAGGGCGTTGATGGCCTTGTCGTTCCAGTCGCCCCAGCCGATGATGTGATAGCTGACCTTCGCGCCGATCAGGGGCTCAATGTAAGCATTGACAGCCTCTTCAACGCCCGCACGGACAGCTTCGTTGTCGCCGTTGCCCACCCAGTAGATGTCCAGGGTGTAGGGCTCTTCGGCCACAGCCACGGTCAGCATAGCCAGAACCATAGCCACCGCCAGAAGCAGAGTAACCAGTTTACGCATTGTGTTTCCCTCCTTGGTTGATGTTATTTCGAGGGCTGCGTACGCCCTTGAAATCATGATTGGATTGGGGACTAGGGATTAGGGAAAGCTTGCCGCTACTCCTTACTCCTCGCTCCTCACTCGTCTTAGCCCTTCACGGCGCCGACGGTCAGGCCCTTGACAAAGTACTTCTGGAAGAAGGGGTATGCCAAGATGATCGGGCCCACCGTGACCACCGCCATGGACATGCGGAACGTCTCAGCCGGCAGGTTCGCCACGTTCACGCCGCCCATTCGGCTGGCGTTCTCCTTGATGAACCGCAAGTTGTTCATGGTCTGGTAGATCGTGTATTGCAGGTTGTAGTACTGCGCGCTGTCGTTGATCAGCAGGCAGTTCCTAAAGTCGTTCCACACGCCGATGGCGCTGAACAGGGCCACCGTCGCAAAGCCCGGCAGGGCCAGCGGGGCCACGATCTGAAGCAGCGTGCGCCACTCGCCGCATCCATCGATACGGGCCGACTCAATGATGGCCTCCGGCACCGACGATTGATAGAACGTGCGCATGATGATGACCCAGTAGGCCGAGAAGCTCATGGGCAGGAACAGCGCCCACACCGTGTCCTTCAGGCCCAGCACCGAACGGGTCATGTTGTAGTAGGAAACCATGCCGCCGCCGAACAGCATCGTGAAGAACGAGAAGAACGTAAAGAACTTCTTGTACTTGAAGTCCGGTCGGCTGAGCGCGTAGGCGTACAGGCCCACGGTGATCACCGAGATGACCGTGCCCGCCACGGTGGCGATGATGGTGTTCCTGTAGGCGGTGATGATGATCGAGCCGCCCTTGAACAGGTAGGTATACGCCGTGGTGGAGAACTCCAGCGGCCACAGGCGATAGCCGTAGGTGGTCAGCGCCACTTCGCTGGTGAACGAGGAGACCAGGATGATCCACAGCGGGAAGATGGTCAGGATGCAGGCCACGATCAGCAGCACGTTGAACGCCGCGTTCGCGCCTCGGGAGATCTGGTTCTTCGCAGCGCTGTGCCGCGCCGCCTCCCTCTCCGCCTTCTTTAACTTCTTGACGTCAATAGCAGTCATCTTTCGCTTCCTCCCTTCATCAGAACAGCGCCATGTCGGGATGGGACTTGCGCACGATGCCGTTGGTGAGCAGGATCAGGATGAAGCCGACCACCGACTGGAAGAAGGCGCCCGCGCCGGCATAGCCGAAGGAGTTGCGCAGATTGCCCTTCTTCAACATGTCGTACACGTAGGTGTCGATGGTGCTGGTCACCTGGCGCAGCGTGCCGGAGCCGTTGGGCAGGGAGTAGAACATGTCGAAGTCGCCGTTGAAGATGCGGCCCACCGCCAGGATCTGCAGCATCACCACGACGGGCATCAGCTGCGGCAGGGTGATATACTTGAACTGCTGCCACTTGCTGGCGCCGTCGATGGCGCCGGCCTCGTACAGCTGCTCGTCAAAGCCGGTCAGCGTAGCCAGGTAGATGATGGAGCCCTGGCCCGTGTACTTCCACACGTTGGCGATCAGGAAGATCCACGGCCAATACTGCTTCTGGGCGTAGAATTTGATGGTCTCCTTGCCCATGGCCGCGTTGATCTGGTTGAAGAAGCCGTTGGCCGCGATCATGGCGTACAGCGCGTACATGACCACGATCCAGCTGACGAAGTAGGGCATGAACAGGATGGTGTGATACACCTTCGCGGTGCGGCGGTTGCGCATCTCGTTGATCAGCACCGCCAGGCCCACCTGCAGCACCACGCCCACCACCATGAACAGCAGGTTGTAGCCCACGGTGTTGCGGATCAGCATCGGCGCGTCCTTCAGCAGGTAGGTGAAGTTGTTGATGCCGTTCCATTCAGAGGAAACCAGGCTGTTCAGAAATACGTTCTTGAAGAACGAGGTCGCCGTCGGCACCGTCATCTGGTACTTTTTGAAGGCCAGGATGATGCCGGGCATCGGCAAATAGCAGAACGCCAGCAGGAACAGCGCGCCCGGCAGGACCATAAACAGGTATGCCGCCTGCCGCTTGCCGGAATCGGCCAGCGTCCGCTGCTTTTTACCGTTCTGAGTGTTTCCAACGCTCATGCTGGTAAAACCACCTTTCTGTAATTGCCCAGGCCTCCGTCGCTCCTCAGGACGGTTACGCGCCCCGTTTCAGCCAAGGGCATTATTTTAAATCCGTATGAATTGTAGCACATCTTTTACCCCATTGCAAGTGCATTTTTCACAAAATGGGGGTTTTTATTTTATTATCATTGTTTCATCACAAAAAATAACGAAAAATCTAAATCGTTTTCGCTGAACTGTCACATTGACTGGTTATTTTTGCCCTTTCCGCTGCACAAGATGGAACAATGGACTAAAAATCGGAGGTTCACGCTATGATGCGAAGATTCGCTGCGCTGCTGATCGCCCTGCTGCTGCTCTCCATCGCCCTGGCCGAGGAGATCGACCTGTCCCCCACCCCCGCGCCCGACGTGCCGGAAAGCGCCAGCCTGCCGCCCATGTCAGACGCCCCGCTGCTTGAAAGCCCGCCCATGCGCCTGAACTGCGCCGCTGCGCTTTTGATGGAGGCGGACAGCGGCCAGATCATCTTCGAGATGAACGCCGACAGCCCCCGCCCGGTGGAGCAGCTGGACGCGGGCCGGGCGTCCGCCCGGGACGCGGTCACCGTGTCCGACACCGCCGCGGGCATGGGCGGCAGCCAGGTGCTGCTGGACGTGGGCGAAAGGCAGGACGTGGGCACGCTGCTGAAGTGCATGATCGTGGGCAGCGCCAACGACGCCGCCGTGGCCCTGGCCGAGGCCATGTACGGCAGCGAGGCCCTCTGCGTGGAGGCCATGAACCGCCGCGCCGAGGCCCTGGGCATGTCCGGCACCCACTTTGAAAACT
>CAMVBO010000343.1 GCA_947165745.1 uncultured Clostridia bacterium
ACCGCTCGGTGCTGTGTATTCGCTTCGTTTCTCGCTTGGGATTGCCGCAGATGCTGCAAACCGAGCGCCCGGACCGGGCCGCCTCCTGCGTGATGGAGGGACAGGTGGTGCTGCTGGCGGACAACTCCCCCTATGCCCTGGCCGCGCCCATCACGCTGTTTCACCAGTTGCACGCCTCGGACGACTCCTTCGCCCGCTGGCAGTACGGCACCTTCCTGCGCTTGATCCGGGTGATGGGCATGGCGATCTCGGTGTTTCTGCCGGGGCTCTACGTGGCCCTGACGGACTACCACATGCACCTTCTGCCCCTGAGCCTGCTGTGCTCCATCGCGGAGGCGCGGGCCAACGTGCCCTTCCCCATCCACGCGGAGATACTGATTATGGAGTTCTCCTTCTACCTGATCAACGAGGCGGGGACGCGGCTGCCGAACCAGATCGGCTCGGCGCTGGGCATCGTGGGGGCTCTGATCCTGGGGCAGGCAGCGGTGTCGGCTTCCATCATCAGTCCGATCCTGATCATCATCGTGGCCATCACGGGCCTGGGCAACTACGCCATCCCGGATTACGGCTTTGGCATCGGGCTCGTGATCTGCCGACTGTTTGTCATCGCCTGCGGCGCGGCGCTGGGACTGTATGGTGTGTGCCTGGCTGCCTTTGTAATGCTCGTCAGCCTCTGCGGCATGCGGTCGGTGGGCATCCCCTATCTCGCTCCTGTGGCGCCGAGCTACCGCCACAACCCGGATCTGTTGCTGAGGATGCCGTTGTGGATGCACCGCAGGCCGCTTTTCTTCGCGGCCAGGGAAAAGAGGCGTGCGCGATGAAGCTGACGATCTCGCCCAAATCCGCGTGCTTTGCCGCGCTGGCCGCCGTCGCCGCCCGGGTGTTTCTGGGATTGATGGTGGAAGCGCCCACAACCCGCAACGGCGCATGGCTGGCGGCGATCCTGGGCGGACTGCTGGCCGCGCCTTGGGTATACTGTATTGGCAGATGCAAGCCGTGCCGCGAATTGTTGGCCGTCCCGCTGGCGCTCCTCACGGCGCTGGACGCCGCTTCTATGTTTGCAGCTCTTGCGCGGTCGGCAGGCTATCTGGCGCTGGATCGTTCCCCTGCCGTTGTGCTGCTGCTGCCGACGGGCATCGCGCTGGCATGGTGCGTGCTTCGAAACGGCGACGCCATCGGTTATGGCGCGATGATCTGGGCTCGCCTCGCAACGGCGCTCCTGCTGATCGTGGTGCTTCTGCAGTGGCGCTATTATCGCCCGCTTTGGCTCCGGCCGGTATTGGGCGAGGGATGGATTTCGATCCTGGAGGGCGGCACGCGGACCGCTGGATGGATTACGGCGGCGGCATCCGTTCTTGTGCTGCCGGACGGGCCGGATAGGCGCGTCTCCCTTATTGTCCCGCTGGGAGGGACGGCGGTTGCGGCGTCGCTGATCGCGCTGCAGCTGATGATGACCCCTGCGAACCTGAATGGCGGTGGCTGGCTGAATCGCCTGGACACGCTGGTGTGCAACGGTCGAGCGCCGCTGTATCTCCAGCTGCCGATGATCGTGTTCTGGTTCGCAGGGCTTTGCCATCTGCTGGCCTGCGAGCTGTTCGCATCCGCCGCGCTGGCGCAAAGGGTGTTCAAGCGAACTGACGGAAGACCCATCGTATTGGTCGTTGTCGGGACGGCGATTGCGCTGGTGGGGACAGACGCCCTGCCAAAATTCACGGCGGCGATTAGGCCGCTCTCCTTCCCGATCGCCGGACTGCTGACCGCCGTATCCATGCTGTTCAAAGCGCGGAAGGGAGGTCGCGTCGATTGCGCATCAGAAAACTGATCTGCCTTTTGGCCGCGGCAGCGGTTGCGCTGTGCGGTTGCCAGGTCTCCGGAGAGGTTGAAAACCAGGCCTATGTGCTGGTATTGGGAATCGACACGAGGGCGTCCGGAAGCCTTGAACTGACCGCTCGCGTGCCCAGGATCGGCAAGGGAAAGCCGGACGAGGCGGGCGGCGGGGATTACCTTCTGTTCTCAGCGGCAGGCGGCGACTGGCCCCGGGCGCTGGACGCGCTGGAACAGGTCACGCCCCGGCAGATGAACCTGAGTCACATTGAGATGATCGTCGCTTCTGAGACGGTGGCCAGGTCAGACGGCTTTGAAAGGCTGGTCGCGCAGGTCGCCGAGACACCCCATCTGTACACCACCGCAAGGTTCGTGGTGTGCGATGGACGTGCGTCGGACTTCATCAGCGCCCAGCAGACCGTCATCGGCACGCGGCTGTCCTCGGAGCTCCGCGCGATGCTGGACCACTACGCCAGGCAGGGCTATATCCCCGACGCCAGCTTTGCGGATGCCTGGTATCTCGGAAATTCCATCTATGGGGACGCGGTGGCCATCCGCGCCGAGCTCGCCCCGTCAAGTGATGACGCGCCGGCAGTGTCGATGATCGATCCCGTCCCGCCGACGGACGATGGCGCGCAGTCCCCCATGCGCCAGCGCTATTCCGGCACGGTGTTGTTTCGTCAGGGACGCATGGCGGGCACGCTGGACGCTGGGCAGACGCGCCTTTTGAACCTGATTCGCGGCAGCGTCGACGCATTCCCCTTTGAGTGCGACGGCAGGGCCTACACGCTGACGCCGGAGGGCAGGGCGCGTCTCGGCGTGAAATTCACAGGCAGCGCGGCGCGGCTCACCCTGGATATGACGCTGAGCACGCTGGACGACGTTTGCGCCGGGAACGCCGCGCGTTTGCAGGCGCAGCTGGCCCAGACGCTGACGCGGATCATACGGGCGTGTCAGCGCCTGGGCGCGGAGCCCTTCGGCTTTTCGGAAGTCGCCGCCGGACGCTTTGTCACCGTGCCGGAGTGGCAGGACTGCGGCTGGCGGGAACGGTATGGCCGCGCGGAGGTCACGGTCAGTGTCAGAATCAAAACCAGGGGCGATCCATAGAAAAGCGGCGGCCTATAGGCCGCCGCCCCCGGGTCACCGCCTGGAATAGCTGCCGCACATGCTCTCGTCGTCAGGCTTGCCGCTGGTGCAGAATTCGCAGGGCTCCACGCGGATGGACCGCAGGGAGCAATATTCCTCGTCGCCGCAATGGTATTCGCAGCTGGACACGCGGCAGTGGATGCTGGTGTTGGGCTTTTTCTGAG
>CAMVBO010000344.1 GCA_947165745.1 uncultured Clostridia bacterium
GAGGGCGAGGCCTACGGCGCGGACAACTCCGGCGCGGGCAAGACCGTGGTGCTGGACTATTCCTCCATCAACATCGCCAAGCGTTTCCACATCGGCCACCTGTCCACCACGATGATCGGAAACAGCCTGTACCGGCTGCACAAATTCTTCGGCTGGCGCGCCGTGGGCGTGAACCACCTGGGCGACTGGGGCACCCAGTTCGGCAAGATGATCGCCGCCTACAAGCGCTGGGGCGACCACGACACCGTGGCGGCCGGCGGCGTGGACGAGATGGTGAAGCTGTACGTGCGCTTCAACGAGGAGGCCAAGGAAAACGAGGCCCTGAACGACGAGGGCCGCGCCTGGTTCAAGAAGATCGAGGACGGCGACCCTGAGGCGCTGGAGATCTTCAACTGGTTCAAGTCCGTCACCCTCAAGGACGCGGAGCGGGTGTACGACCTGCTGGGCGTGAAGTTTGACAGCTACGCCGGCGAGAGCTTCTACAACGACAAGATGGAGCCGGTAATCGAAATTCTGCGGGACAAGGGCCTTTTGAAGGAGGACGACGGCGCGCAGATCGTGGACCTGTCGGACTATGGCATGCCCCCGGCGCTGATTTTGCGCTCGGACGGCGCGACCCTGTACATGACCCGCGACCTGGCCGCCGCGAAGTACCGCAAGGAGACCTATCACTTCGACAAGAGCCTATATGTGGTGGCCTACCAGCAGGATCTGCACTTCCGGCAACTGTTCAAGGTGCTGGAACTGATGGGCTATGACTGGGCGAAGGACTGCGAGCACGTGGCCTTCGGCATGGTGTCCTACGAGGGCCAGAGCCTGTCCACCCGGGAAGGCCGGGTGGTGTACCTGGACGACCTGCTGCACCAGGCCATCGACAAGGCCCGGGCCATCATCGAGGAAAAGAGCCCCGACCTTGAAAACAAGGACGAGGTGGCCCGGCAGATCGGCATCGGCGCGGTGGTGTTCTTCGACCTGTACAACAACCGCATCAAGGACATCGACTTCTCCTGGGAGCGGGCGCTGAACTTTGAGGGCGAGACCGGCCCGTATGTCATGTACACCCACGCCCGGGCCTGCAGCGTGCTGCGCAAGGCGGGCGGCGAGAGCGCCGCGCCGGACTTCGGCGCGCTCGCCGATCCCTTCAGTCAGGACGTGGTGCGCCTGATCGAGCAGTTCCCGGACATCCTGAAATCCGCCGTGAACCGCTCCGAGCCCAGCATGGTCACCCGCTTCGCAGTGGACCTGGCCCAGGCCTTCAACAAGTTCTATTATGAGAACAAGGTGATGGTGGACGAGCCCGGCACCCGCGCCGCGCGGCTTCTGCTGACCGACGCCACCCGCCAGGTGCTGAAGCAGGCGCTGTACCTGATCGGCGTCGAGGCGCCGGAGCGGATGTGAGCGGCCGACAGGCGTTTCCAAATAATATGAAACAGGAGGAATCCCCCATGAAGAAGGTTTCCCTGGCCCTTGCGCTGCTGCTGGCGCTGACCGTCTTTGGAGGCCTTTCTCTCGCTGTCGCCGAGACTGCGGACGCGGGAAAGGCCGAGCCAAAGAGATTTGGAATCATCGGAGCAATGGATGAGGAGATTGCTTCTCTGACGGAAGCGATGACGGAATCCCAGATCAGGACCGTCGCGGGAATGGACTTCTATGAAGGCACGCTCGACGGAGTGGACGTGGTCATTGTGAAGTGCGGCGTCGGCAAGGTGAACGCCGCCGCATGTGCTCAGGCTCTGATCGATGTGTTTGGGGTTGACCGGATCATCAATACCGGCGTTGCCGGGTCTCTGGACGCCCGCATCGATATTGGGGATATCGTCGTATCCACGGAAGCCGTACAGCATGATATGGATGCGACGGCGCTGGGATATGCCCGCTGTGAAATACCGTACAGCGACACGTCGGTCTTCCCCGCGGACGAGGCGATGAGAAAGAGCGCGGTGGAGGCCGTCGGCGCTGTCGCGCCGGAAATCCGGGCCTTTGAAGGCCGCGTTTGCAGCGGCGATCAGTTCATCGCTTCACGAGAACAAAAGGAAGCCATCATTGCCGCTGCCGGAGGCATGTGCTGCGAGATGGAAGGGGCCGCGATCGCGCAGGTCTGTCATCTGAACGGGCTCCCCTTTGTGATCATCCGCGCGATTTCCGACAAGGCCGACGACTCTGAGGAAATGTCCTACATGGAATTTGTGCAGGCTGCCGCCGAACGGTGCGCCGCGGTTACAAGGTATATGATTGCGCATTAACCACGGGAACGGGGAAGCCAGCGCACGTCATTCCACCGCATACCCCGCGCCCCTCAGCGCCTCGACCGCCCGGTCGAGGCGCTCTTCTTTGACCAGAATGTAGTCGGTGTCATAGGTGGACACGGCGAAGATGCCGACCTTCGCCCCGGCCAGCGCCGCGGCGATGCCGGAGAGTATGCCGGTCAGGGCAAAGTCCAGCGTCCCAGCCACGCGCATGGCCCGCCAGCCGTCCTCGCGGGCGAGGGTGTTTGACGGAACCCTGTCCGTCTCGCAGACCAGGGACAGCTCGCTGTCCGTGTTCCCGATAAAATACAGGCCGGACATGGAAAACCCCGCGAGGGATTCCACCTTGCAGACGGTGAGGGGCTGGGGCAGGATTTGCAGTTTCAACATAGGTGCCTCCGTAAACAAAAGAGCCTTCCCCGCTGGGGAAGGCTCTTGGGCTTGTTCCCTATTCGATCGGCTTCGAGAACACGTTGCCGAAGATGTCCAGCGCCTCATCCAGCAGCGCTTCGGTCAGGCTGGCCATGTAGCTGGTGCGCAGCAGGCACAGCTCCGGCGGCGTGGCCGGGGGCAGCACCGGGTTCACGTACACGCCGCCCTCATACAGCTGGCGCGCGCGGATCAGCGTGGCCTCGGGGCTGTAGGTGTAGATGGGAATGATGGGCGTCTCGGCCTCGATGATCGGGATGCCCCGCTCCTTCAGGCCCTTGCGCATATAGACGGACAGGTCCGAAAGCCGCTTCACGATCTCCGGATGGGCCTCGATGTGGCGCAGCGCCGCCAGGGCGATGGCCGCGCAGGCCGGCGGAATGGAGGCGGAGAAGATGAACGGGCGGGAGTTGTGGCGCACGAAATCCACCACGGTG
>CAMVBO010000345.1 GCA_947165745.1 uncultured Clostridia bacterium
CGTATACGCCGATCAGCGCGTCCAGCATAGAGGGATTCTTCAAGGGGTCGCTCTCCTTTGCCGTCAGATCCGCCGCATGGGCCCCGGCCAGGAAGCGTGCGAACACTTCGGGACCGAACGCCAGCGACAGCACCACGCCGCCGACACAGGAAGTGGAGGAATAGCGCCCGCCGATGAAGTCGTCCATGAAAAACGCTGCCAGGTATTCATCGGACTTTGCCAGCGGCGAGGTCTCGCTGGTGACGGCGACCATGTGTTTGGAGGGGTCCAGCCCTGCGTCTCTCAGCGCGTTCTTGACAAAGGTTTCGTTGGTCAGCGTTTCAAGGGTGGTGCCGGACTTCGAAACCAGCACGAACAGACTGTGCGGCAGGTCGATAGATTTGAGCACGTTCGCTGCGTCGTCGGGGTCCACGTTGCTGATAAAACGGGCTTCGAGCCGGCATGCGCCGTTCTCCTTGGCCCAGTTTTCCAGCGCCAGATACATGGCGCGGGGGCCCAGGTCGCTTCCGCCGATGCCGATCTGCACCACGGTCGTGAACTTTTCACCGTCGGCGTTGGCGATCTCTCCCGCATGGACCTTTTGGGCAAACTCAGCCGCTTTTTTCTGCTCGCCGGCATAGAATGCGCGCTTGTCCACGCCGTCCACGACCACGGCATCTCCCAGCTGGCCTCTTGTCAGCTGGTGCAGCACCAGGCGCTTTTCACCGGTATTGATCATTTCGCCGTTGTACAGCGCGGCGTACTTCTCCTCCAGCTGCGCCTCCCGGGCAAGCTCCTTTAGGATGGAGAGCAGTTCGTCGTCTACGGCTTTCGCCGCGTAGTTGTAGGCAAGTCCGCAAGCCATCGGCACCGTGTACTTCGCAACACGCTGCGCACCGCTTTCGCCCGCCATCGCTTCCGGCAGGTTTACGCTACCTTTTTTTGCTTTCAGCTTTTCAAAAGCCGTCAGCGTATCGAGATTGTTCCAATGCAACATGGTTTCGTTTCCTCCATGAAAAGCTTTTTGATCGCGCGGTTTTCCTCTGTCGGTACAAGTTTACCATTCCCGGGGCGATTTTTCAATCCCGCCGAAACAAAAATCGCTGTCCTCTTCACGAAGGAGCATCGAGTCACAGCGAAAATCCGGGAGCTTTCAGACAAAGAGCCAGTTGGATTTTTGCCCCGAGTATGGTATTGTATTCGTATCACCGGGCCAATCGATCTTAGCGGCGTTTTTAATGGTCCGGACGAATCAGGAGGGACGTATGGAAATGACCTTTCGCGCTTTCATAAAGAAATACTGACTGCAGGTAGTAGCCGTGCTCTGCAGCACGGCGGTCTTCCTGTTCTGGATCGCGCTGCGCGTCAACTGGGCGGGCATTTCCAAATTCCTGGGCGCGGATCACAACCCCAGCTTTCTCGTGATGAACCTGCCGCTCCTGATCTCGGTCCTCATGGGCGTGATCCTGCTGCTTACGATCCTGTCCTTCCTCTGTATCCGCGACAAAAAGAGAGGGCCGTATATCGCGTCGCTGGTGTTCTCCGCCGTTTTCGCCGTCGCCATCGGCGTCGTGATCGCCAACGGCTCCAACGATTATATCCAGTTCATCCTGCCGAAATTCCTCCGATCCGTGGGGGTGGCCGCCGGGCTGATCCTCGTTTTCTGCCTGCTGTTTTTCCACGCGCCGAACAGGGGATGGCATCTTGCGGCCAAGGTCCTGTTCCTGCTGGCGCTGATCGCCGCCTGCGCCGTCGTGGGCTACGGCCTTCGGCCGTGCCGCTTCACGTACCGGCCGGTGGTCTACGCGGTGGAGGATGACTACCAGATCGTGTTTTCCACCAGCGACACCGCCATCGTCTGGGTGGAGGTGGGCTCGGAGAAATACTACGACCTTTATGCGGGCAGCATGCGTTCCCGGGACCTGGTGCATAAGGTCACCGTGCCCCAGCGGGCGCTGGACGAGGCAAAGAGCTACAAGATCTGCGCCAGGCAGATGATCTACCGGGGGCCCTTCGGCGGCTATACGGGCGAAACCTTCTCCGAGCAATACTCGTTCATCCCAGTGAACTCTGCGGACGGGATCTGTTATCTGGCTCTCCCGGACCTCCATGGCGCCGTGGAGGGCGCGGCAAGCCTTGCCGGCCATGCGTGGCTGGAAAACACCCTTGACTTCATCGTGCTCCTGGGGGATCAGGTCAGCATGGTCGATCGGTATGAGGACGCCCAGATCGCCAATGAGATCGCCTTCAAGATCACCGGCGGCATGATCCCGGTCATCTATACCCGGGGCAACCACGAGATCAAGGGCGAGTATGCTGAGGATCTGTACAAATATACCGGCAGCCAAAACGGCAAGTTCTATTACACCTTCCGGCTTTCGGACATATACGGCATCATGCTCGATCTGGGCGAGGATCACGACGACGACTGGTGGGAGTATTTTGAAACGGCCCAGTTCGACCTGTACCGGGAGGAGCAGACCCGCATGCTGGACGATATCATTGCCGCAGGGGAATACAAGGACGCCGCCTACACCATGGCCGTCTGCCACATCCCCATCCCCTTTGTGAACGCGCGCCACAACCACGAAGCGGTCAAGGCCGCCTGGACGGAGCGGCTGAACGACATCGGCGTGGATATCCTCATCACCGGCCATCAGCATGATCTGTATCCGTTCCTGGAGGGGACCATCCCGCCCAACACGAAGCTGGTGTACAACAAGGACTTCTCCGGCACGGAGGGCAAGACCTACAACGGATACATGACGGACTATCGCTTCAACGCCTTCATCTGCGGCAAGCGGGGGCTGACCCAGCACGACGAGGCGCCCGCCGGGAATCGTACCGATTACGTGGGGATGCTGGTGAACGTGGACCTTTCCGGCGGCAGCCAGTCCTGCGTCTACATGAATTCCAAAGGAGAGATCGTCCCCGTGGTTAATCCCTTTGCGGCGTATACTTACGGCACGGAACCGATTGTTACGACGCTGAAATAAGGGCAGTCCAAAGGGCCTGACGCGATGGTTATTTGATCGCAGGCTTCACCCCGGGCAGCGCCTCACGGGAAACGGACGAAAGCGGCAAGGAATAAAAATCACGGAAAAATGCCCGCTTACCGTTCTCA
>CAMVBO010000346.1 GCA_947165745.1 uncultured Clostridia bacterium
AAATGCAGCCCAATCCACTCGAAACTGCACATTCCTCATTTTAGAAACACACTCTTGCCTGTTGGATCATGCGTAGTTTTTCAAACAACAGACAAGAATCTCAAGGCAAATCTGACAAGAGGGTGGTAGTGGCGGGGGAAGCAGGTCCCCCGCCACGTCATTTCACGCTGTAAAGTATATCGATCATGCTCGGATACGGCCATTCGCTGGCGGGCGTCATGGCCTCGCAGGCGTCGCAAGCGGCGCGCAAGGCGGTCATTGCGCCCACCACGTCGTCCTTGTAGCGCATGGCGCGCTCCAGGGAATCCTCGGCGGAATCCGCGTGGTGCAGCGCCTCGCCCAGGGTGCTGCAAATGGCGTAGATCTCGTCCGTCAAGCGGGACAACTCCCGGCAGCGGGCCTTCTCATAGCCGCAGGCCACGCCGGCCACGTCGCCCTTCACCCGGGCGTTGTCGCACAGCTTCGCGCTGAAGGCGCTCACCGCGGGCAGTATGTTGCGGCTCACCATGTCCATCAACGTCTGGGCCTCGATGTGGATGATGTGCACGTAATTCTGCAGCAGGATCTCATAGCGGCTGCGCAGCTCCGCCGCGCTGAACACGCCATGGGACTCGAACAGCTTGACGTTCTTCTCGTCCAACAGGTGGGCCAGGGCCTCGGGCGTGGTCTTCAGGTTCATAAGGCCACGCCGTTCCGCCTCCTGGGGCCAGTGGTTGTCGTAGCCGTTGCCATTGAACAGGATGCGCTTGTGGGCCTTGATGGTCCGCTGGATCAGGTCGTGCAGGGCGGCAGTGAAGTCCTCGGCGCTCTCCAGCTCGTCCGCGAACTGTTTGAGGCTCTCGGCCACGGCGGTGTTGATGACGATGTTCGGCTTGGCGATGGATTGGCTGGAGCCGGGGCTTCTGAATTCAAACTTGTTGCCGGTGAAGGCGAACGGCGAGGTGCGGTTGCGGTCCGTGGAGTCCTTGGGGAAGCGGGGCAGCACGTCCACGCCGATCTTGATCTGCTCCTCGTCGTGGCCGCCGTAGGGCGCGTCGTGCTCGATGGCCTCCAGCACCTCCGTCAGTTCGTCGCCCAGGAACAGGCTCATCACCGCCGGGGGCGCCTCGTTCGCGCCCAGGCGATGGTCGTTGCCCGCCGTGGCCACCGAGATGCGCAGCAGGTCCTGGTATTCGTCCACGGCCTTGATCACCGCACACAAAAACAGCAAAAACTGGGCGTTTTCAAAGGGCGTGGTGCCGGGGTCCAGCAGGTTCACGCCGTCGCGGGTGGCGATGGACCAGTTGTCGTGCTTGCCGGAGCCGTTGACCCAGGAGAAGGGCTTTTCGTGCAGCAGGCACACCATGCCGTGGCGATGGGCGATCTTCTGCATCAATTCCATGGTCAGCTGGTTGTGGTCGGCGGCGATGTTGGCCGTGGTGAAGATGGGCGCCAGCTCGTGCTGGGCGGGGGCCACCTCGTTGTGCTCGGTCTTGGCCAGAATGCCCAGCTCCCACAGCTCGTCGTTCAGCTCCTGCATGAACGCCTGTACCCGGGGCTTGATGATGCCGTAGTAGTGGTCGTCCAGCTCCTGGCCCTTGGGGGGCTTCGCGCCCAGCAGCGTGCGGCCGGTGAGCAGCAGGTCCTCCCGCGCGTCCACCATGCCCTGATCCACCAGGAAGTACTCCTGCTCGGAACCCACGGTGGTCACCGGGGCGGGGCCGTCGTAGCCAAAGAGCTTCAACACGCGCAGCGCCTGGCGGCTGATGGCCTCCATGCTGCGCAGCAGGGGCGTCTTCATGTCAAGGGCTTCGCCGCCGTAGCTGCAAAAGGCCGTGGGGATGTAGAGCACGGTGTCCTTGATGAAGGCGTAACTGGTGGGGTCCCAGGCGGTGTAGCCGCGGGCCTCAAAGGTGCTGCGCAGGCCGCCGGAGGGGAAGGAGGAGGCGTCGCTCTCGCCGCGCACCAGCTCCTTGCCGGAGAATTCCATGATGACCCCGCCGTCCCCGTTGGGGCTGATGAAGCTGTCGTGCTTTTCGGCGGTGATGCCGGTCATGGGCTGGAACCAGTGGGTGAAGTGGGTGGCGCCCTGTTCGATGGCCCAATCCTTCATGGCGTTGGCCACGATGTTGGCGATGCCCAGATCCATGCGCTTGCCCTCGCTGATGCAGCGCAGCATCTCCTTGTAGGTGTCCTTCGGCAGGCGCTGGCGCATGGTGGCGAGGTTGAACACCTTGGCGGCAAAGCGGTTGGCAACGTCGTTCATGAGTCTCACTCCTTCGCTGGTTTGGCTGACATGAGTATACATGATATTACATTACATTTTAGGATAACCCAGTTGCTTTTGCAAGGCGGGATATAGGGGCAAATGGGGGAATGTTTGTAAAATTATGCGCGATAATGGCAGATGGGGAAAACCCTCAGGGAAATGCAAAGCAAAAAATCCTTCGCTGCGCTCAGACTGACAGCAGTGCGATGCCGTGTCAATCTGAGCACAGTGAAGGATCTGTACATACCGTTTCAAAACGGCGTTGGATCAGAAAGCGAACCGGTCTAAATCCAATCGGATGCCCAACGTCAATCGATGGGCTGGCCTTCGCTGTTGAACAGCGGCAGCTTTTCCAGATAGATGATGTCCTTACGCTGGGTGGCGTCGCCCTCGGCCAGGATGGCCATGCGGCCCACGATGTTGCCGCCGGCGCGATTCACCAGCTCCTCCAGCGCGTGCAGGGACTCGCCGGTGGAGATCACGTCGTCCACGATCACCACGCGTTTGCCCCGCATGTACTCGGCGTCCTTGCCGTCCAGGCACAGGGTCTGCTTGTGGTCGGTGGTGATGGAGCGCACTTCCACCGTCATAACGTCCTTCATGTAAAGCTTCGGGGCCTTGCGGGCCAGCACATAGCGCTCGTTACCGTTCAGGCGCGCCATCTCGCAGATCAGCGGGATGCCCTTCGATTCGGCGGTGATCAGCACGTCGTGCTCCGGACAGCGCGCAAGCAGCGCCTTCGCGCAAGCGGTGGTCAGCTCCGGGTCGCCGAAGATCACGAAGGCGCCGATCATCAGCTTGTCGCTGATGGGGCAGAGGGGCAGGTCGCGGTCCAGGCCCGCGATGTTCATC
>CAMVBO010000347.1 GCA_947165745.1 uncultured Clostridia bacterium
GGGTGATCGGGGAGGTTCAGCGCCAGCTGGACGCGTTTTTGGCGTCCAAACCGCCGTCGGAGCGTTGATTTCCATTCACTTGACGCCAGGCGAGATAGCGAATGAATCCGAACAGCGCCGTATGCCGCGATGGGCGGCGCGCACAAATGAGAGAGGACCTATGCCGATATGAAGAACACGCCCTTTCCCTGGAGCGACTTTCTGAAAAAGGTGGCGGTGATCGCCGTGCCGGTGGCGCTGCAGAACCTGCTGACCACCACCGGTTCCATGGTGGACACGATGATGATCGCCTCCCTGGGCAACCTGGAGGTGGGCGCGGTGGGGCTCTGCGCCCAGATTTCGTCGCTGATGTTCTCGGCTTACTGGGGCTTCGTGGGCGGCGGCATGCTGTTCTTCTCCCAATACTGGGGTGCGAAGGATGACGACGGCATCAACCGGTCCTACGGCCTGACGCTGACCTGTATGATGACGGTGGCGCTGCTGTTCTGCGCGTTCGCCACGCTGCTGCCGGAGCAGGTGATGAAGCTGTACACCGACAAGCCCTCCATCCAGGCCATCGGCGTTGAATACCTGCGCATCGTGGGCTTTTCCTATCCGCTGATGGTGATGAGCATGGCCATGTCCGCGCTGCTGCGTTGCACGGGCCAGGTGCGCCTGCCGCTCTACGGCTCCGTCAGCGCTGTGGCGGTGAATATCTTTTTGAACTGGGTACTGATCTTCGGACACCTGGGCGCCCCGGCCATGGGCGTTCGCGGCGCGGCGCTGGCCACGCTGATCGCCCAGAGCGTGAACCTGACCGTGGTGGCGGCGCTGGCGAAGGCCAAGGGCCATCCCTACCTGTTGGCGGTCACGCGCCACTTCCGCTGGGACAGGGCGCTGGTGAGCACCTACTTCAAAAAGTGCTTTCCGATTCTTTGCAACGAGGTGCTGATCGGACTGGGCAACATGGTCATCAACATCGTGCTGGGCCGCCAGCCGGAGGAGGCCATCGCCGCCATCGCCGTGTTCCGCACGCTGGAGGGCCTGGTGATCGGCTTCTTCGCCGGCTTTTCCAACGCTTCCTCGGTGCTGGTGGGCACGGAGGTGGGCGCGGGCCGGCTGGATGTCGCCTACAAGCGGGCCTGGCGGCTGGTGTACCTGTGCCAGGGCTTCATCGGCCTGATCGGCGCGCTGCTGATCGCGCTGCACACGCCCATACTGAACATGATGGGCATGCGGGGCGAGAGCTTCCGCATTGCCTTCGGGCTGATCTGCGTCTATGCCGTGGCGGCCCTGATCCGCATGGGCAACTGGACCCAGAACGACACCTTCCGCGCCGCCGGAGACGCCACCTATGGCACGGTGCTGGAGATCGTGTTCATGTGGTTGATGGTGCTGCCCTGCGTGTGGCTGACCGGCATGGTGTGGCACCTGCCCACGCTCGTCGTGTTCGCCTGCTGCTATATCGACGAGCCTATCCGCTATGTTTTGATGCAGATTCACCTGTTCAACGGCAAGTGGATCAAGCCCGTCACACCCGAGGGCCGGGCTGCCCTGGCGAGCTGGCGTCCTGAAAGATAGCCGTTCGCCCCCCGCGCCGGACATATGGCACGGGGGTTTCGACCTCGTGGAGCCTTGCCGGGCCATTCAATATCTTTATACGGACGGCGTTTGAAATTAAACATTCTTTGGTATAATAATCATGCGAACGAGCAAGGAAAGGGCGGTTACGAATATGGCTGAAAAGCAGACCGAAACCCGTGTTACGAATCTGGAAGAGCTGGAGGCGCGGCTCGCTGCCATGCGCGCGGCCCAGCGGGAGTTTGGAAAGTACACTCAGGAGCAGGTGGACAGGATCTTTCAAGCCGCGGCCATGGCGGCGAACAAGGCGAGGATCCCTCTGGCAAAGATGGCTGTGGAGGAGACCGGCATGGGCGTGGTGGAGGACAAGGTTATTAAGAACCACTACGCCGCCGAGTACATCTACAACGCCTACCGAAACGCCAAGACCTGCGGCGTGATCGAGGAGGATGCGGCCTACGGCATCAAGAAGATCGCGGAGCCCATCGGCCTGGTGGCGGCGGTCATCCCGACCACGAACCCCACCAGCACGGCGATTTTCAAAACGCTGATATGCCTCAAGACCCGCAACGCCATCATCATAAGTCCCCATCCCAGGGCCAAGAAGTGCACCATCGAGGCGGCGCGGATCGTCTATGAGGCGGCGGTGAAGGCCGGCGCGCCGAAGGACATCATCGGCTGGATCGACGAGCCGTCCCTGGAGCTCACGAATAAGGTGATGAAGGAGGCGGACATCATCCTGGCCACCGGCGGCCCGGGCATGGTGCGCGCGGCGTACTCCTCCGGCAAGCCGGCGCTGGGCGTAGGCGCGGGCAACGTCCCGGCCATCATCGACAGCACAGCCGACATCAAGCTGGCCGTCAACTCCATCATCCACTCCAAGACCTTCGACAACGGCATGATCTGCGCCTCCGAGCAGAGCGTGACGGCGCTGGCCGACGTGTACGACGAGGTCAAGGCGGAGTTCGAGCGCCGCGGCTGCTACTTCCTGAAGGGGAAGGAGATTGAGAAGGTCGGCAGAACCATCATCATCAACGGTGCGGTGAACGCGAAGATCGTCGGCCAGAGTGCCTACAATATCGCGAAGCTGGCGGGCGTGAAGGTGCCGGAAAAGACGAAGATACTGATCGGCGAGGTCACCTCCACCGACATCTCCGAGCCCTTCGCCCATGAGAAGCTGTCGCCCGTGCTGGCCATGTACAGGGCCGAGAACTTCGAGCAGGCGCTGGATATGTCCGAGCAGCTGCTGATGGACGGCGGCCCCGGCCACACGGCGAGCCTGTTCATTGACCCTGACGAGAAGGAAAAGATGGCGCTGCACGCCCACAGGATGCACGCCAGCCGCATCGTGGTGAATACCCCGTCCTCCCATGGCGGCATCGGGGACATCTACAACTTCCGGCTCACGCCCTCGCTGACGCTGGGCTGCGGAAGCTGGGGCGGCAATTCCGTGTCTCACAATGTGGGTGCGTTTGACCTCATCAACATCAAGACGGTGGCGGAGAGGAGAGAGAACATGCTTTGGCTGCGTCTGCCCG
>CAMVBO010000348.1 GCA_947165745.1 uncultured Clostridia bacterium
ATCGCCGGGCCGCGCATCCTGGAGCACATGGTGGACGCGGTGCTGTACTTCGAGGGAGATCGGCAGCATCAATACCGCCTGCTGCGGGCGGTGAAAAACCGCTTTGGCTCCGTCAATGAACTGGGCATGTTCGAAATGACGGAACAGGGCATGCGCGAAGTGGACAACGCCAGTGAGGCGCTGCTCTCCGAACGGGCCCATGACGCCAGCGGCTCGGTGGTCATGTGCGCCATGGAGGGCTCGAGGCCGCTGCTCACGGACGTGCAGGCGCTGGTGAGCACCACCGTATTCGGCAACCCCCGGCGCATGGCCAGCGGCGTGGACCAGGGTAGACTTGCGCTGCTGCTGGCGGTGCTCGAAAAGCGGGTCGGCCTTCGGATGTACGACCAGGATGTGTACATCAACATCGCCGGCGGCATGTCTTTGACAGAACCCGCGGCGGATCTGGCGCTGTGCGCCGCTGTTGCTTCCTCCTATCGGAACAAGGCCATCAGCGGCGGCTGGTCGGTGATGGGCGAGGTGGGGCTCGCAGGGGAGGTGCGCGCCATTTCCCAGGCTGAACGCCGCATCGCCGAGTGCGCCAGGCTGGGTTTTGACCATTTGATCCTTCCCAAATACAACCTCCGCAACCTGCGCGTGCCCGATGGCATAGAGGTGCTGGGCGTCGAAACCGTTGCCCAGGCCGTGGCCGCGCTGGGGCTTCACGGCAGCGGAAGGTGAGGAATCGATTTGTGATTGGCGAAAACGCACGGGGACGCCTGGCGGTGTCCCCGTTTTTTGCAGGTTTAAAGCAGACTACGGTCTGACATTGCAGACTTCGGTATATTGTGCGTGCAAATTTATGGTTATGAAACAGAATCGAAATATTAATAATATATCACAGCCTTGTCGGAGCGGAAAGCGGGGCCCGGCAGCGTGTTAAAACGTCAGTGCGCTACAAAATTGCCTCCGTCCGTTGATGTTATGTTTACAAAGGCGCGGTATAATACGGCTATTGATGAATTCGGAGGCGCAGGGCATGTTTGGATATATCATCACCAATCCCGAAGCGCTGCCGAAGGAGCGCCAACAGCGTTTTCGCGCCATCTATTGCGGGCTGTGCGCCACGCTGCGGCGCAGACACGGCCTGTCCGGCAGCGCTACGCTGAGCTATGACATGACCTTCCTGGCGCTGCTCCTGAACGCGCTGTATGAGCCGGGGGAGCATGCCGGCAAGGAACGATGCCCGGCCCATCCCGTCAAAACGCACGACTATGTGATTTCACCGGTGATGGATTATGTGGCCGACATGAACGTGGCGCTGGCCTATCACAAGTGCCTGGACAACTGGCGCGACGACAGGGACGCGCTTGCCGCCGGGGAAAGCGCGCTGTTGAAGCGCGCCTATCAAAAAGCGGAGGCCGCCTGGCCGGACAAATGCGCGGCCATCGAAGCCTGGCTCAATGAGATCCATGCCATTGAGGACGCTGGACACTTGGAGATCGACCCGCCGGTTAACGCCACCGGTCGGCTGCTGGGCGAGCTCTTCCTGTGGCCCGGAGACAACACCTGGGCGGATGATCTGAGGGCCGTGGGCGATGGTCTGGGCCGCTTCATCTACTTTATGGACGCCTATGACGACCTGCCCAAGGACACTCGAAAGCGCCGCTACAATCCGCTGAAAGCCCTGCGTGATCGCGCAGATTACGAGACGCTTTGCAAGGCGTCGATGACGATGATGGTAGCTGATGCCACGGAGGCCTTTGAGCTGCTGCCGGTGGTGCTGGATGCGGATATCCTCCGGAACGTGCTGTATTCCGGGATTTGGAGCAAGTACGCGTTTCTGCAAAAAAAGCGAAACGTGGCTGGAAAAGGAGCAAGGTAATGCAGGATCCCTATCGCGTATTGGGCGTTTCGCCCCAGGCGACGGACGAGGAGATCAAGAAGGCCTACCGGGCGATGGCCAAGAAATACCATCCTGACGTGAACAACGGCTCCGCGCAGGCGGAGGCGAAGATGAAGGAAGTCAACGAGGCATACTCGCTGATTATGAAAATGCGCCGGGAGGGGAACACCGGGGCCTATGGAAGCTCATCCGGCTATGGCGGCTATGGGGCTTCCGGCGGCTATAACGGCTATGGCGGCGCGTATGGCGGGTATGGCGCGTCCAGCTCGAATCCGCACCTGCAGGCCGCGCGGAACTACATCCGCGCGGGGCACTTCCAGGAGGCCATGAACGTTCTGGAAGGCGTGATGGAGCGCGGTGCGGAGTGGTACTACCTCTGCGGCGAGGCCAGCCTGGGCCTGGGCAACCGGGTGGCGGCGCTGAACTACGCCCAGCAGGCGGTCAGCATGGATCCCGGCAGCTTCGAGTATCGGGCGTTGCTCAGCCGCTTGCAGGGAGGCGCGCAGTTCTACCAACAAAACGGCGCGAGCCGGGGCTTTTCGATGCCCACGGCGTTGTGCGGCAACCCGCTGCTAAGCTGCTGCGCCATCAACCTGCTGTGTAACTGCCTGTGCAGCTGCTGCGGCGGGGGCAGGTATTACGGTGGCTGGTTTTAATCGGAATTCGGGAGGTATTCTATATGTCTTTTCTCCAGAAAATACGCGAGGGTCTGCGCAAACTGATGGTGGGCCGTCGTGGCGCGGACGAGCTGTCCCTGGCGCTGCTGATCTTGGGCGTGGTGCTGTCCATGCTCTCGAGCATCACGCGCGTCGGGCTTTTCTACCTGATCGCCCTGGTGGCCTACGGCCTCTCAATCTACAGGATGTTCTCCAGACAGATCGAGAAGCGCTACGCCGAGAACGCGAAGTTCCTGACCCTTTGGCGCGGTTGGCGGTCCAGCCTCAAGCAGTTCATCAACCGCCTGAAGAACATGCGCAAATACAAGTATTTCAAGTGCCCGGAGTGCAAGGCGCGGCTTCGCCTGCCCAGGAAGGTGGGCGAGGTGACCGTCACCTGCGGCAAGTGCCACCACGCCTTCAAGCAGAAGGCATAAATCGACGCAAGCGAGCCGATGGAACGCGGCTCTCTTGTATTTTTGGGCAAAACCTGTTACAATGGACAAAAGGAAGTGATTTTGTGAAGCAGCACATCGATACCGCTCCGATCTG
>CAMVBO010000349.1 GCA_947165745.1 uncultured Clostridia bacterium
AATGCTTAGCGAGCTGGTGAAGGAGTTCTGGCTGGGCTTCGTGCGCAAGGCGAACGTCACGCTGCACATCCGCCAGCTTTCCGGCGAAAACAGCCATCACATCGCCGAGGGCGCGTTCAAGTCCGTCGCCCGCAGCATGCGCGCGGCCTGTGCCGTCGACCCGGCGCTGAACGGGGAAATTCCCTCCACGAAAGGAATGCTATGATCGCGATCATCGATTACGGCGTGGGCAACCTGTTCTCGCTGTCCCACTCCCTCACCGCCGTCGGCGCGGAAAACGTCGTCACCGGCGACGCCGACGCCCTGCTGCGCGCCGACCGGGTGATCCTGCCCGGGGTCGGGGCCTTCGGCGACGCCGCCGCGAAGCTGCGCCAGGCGAAGCTGGACGTTCTCCTCCGGGATATCGCCGCCCGGGGCACGCCCATCATGGGCATCTGCCTGGGCATGCAGCTGCTGCTGGACAGGAGCTTCGAGTTCGGCGAACACGCGGGACTGGGGCTGATCCCCGGCGAGGTGCGGCCCATCGCGGAGGTCATCCCCGCCGATTTGAAGATTCCCCACATCGGCTGGAACGCGCTGATCGACGTGAAGCCCCACCCCATCTTTTCGTCCGTCAGGCCCGGCGACTGCGTATACTTCGTGCACAGCTTCTACGGCGCGAACTGCGCGGAATCGGTGATCGCCAACGCCGAATACGGCGCGCCGCGGACCGCCGCCGTGGCCCGAGGCAACGTGTGTGGTTGCCAATTTCACCCGGAAAAGAGCGGCGACGTGGGCCTGGGCATTTTGAAAGCATTTACCGAGTGGAGTGGAAGAGAAGCATGAACATATTTCCCGCGATTGACCTGGTGGGCGGCAAGGCCGTGCGGCTGTTCAAGGGCGATTACGCCCAAATGACCGTGTACGACGACGACCCGCTGAACGCCGCGCGGCGGTTCGAGGCCGCCGGGGCCGGGTATCTGCACGTGGTGGACCTGGAGGGGGCCCGGGACGGCGGCACGCCCAACTTTGAGTCGGTCAGGCGCGTGGCGGAAAACACAAAGCTGTTCGTGGAGATCGGCGGCGGCATCCGCGACATGGCCGTGATCGAGAAGTACCTCTCCGCAGGCGTGAAGCGGGTCATCCTGGGCACGGCCGCCATCGCGGACGAGGCCTTCGCGCGGGAGGCCATCCGACGATACGGCGGGGCCATCGCCCTGGGCGCGGATGTGAAGGACGGCGAAGTGGCCATTCGAGGCTGGCTGGAGTTGTCCGGCATGACGCTGGACGCCTTCTGCGAGAAGTATCAGGCCATGGGCGCGCGCACGCTGATCTGCACCGACGTGAGCCGGGACGGGGCCATGGCCGGCGCGAACCGGGCGCTGTACGCCGATCTGCAAAAGAAGTACAGCATGAATATCGTGGCCTCCGGCGGCGTATCCACCCTGGACGACGTGAAGGCCCTGGCGGCGCTCGATCTCTACGGCGCCATCATCGGCAAGGCGGTGTACACCGGGGATATTGATTTGAAGCATGCAATCGAGGTGGCGCAATGATTACCAAGCGCATCATCCCCTGCCTGGACGTGAAGGACGGGCGCGTCGTGAAGGGCGTAAACTTTCTGGGCCTGGCGGACGTTTCAAGCCCCGTGAAGCTGGCGGAGTACTACAGCCGCTGCGGCGCGGACGAGCTGGTGTTCTATGACATCACCGCCTCCGCCGAGGACCGGGCATTGTTCACGGACATACTGCGCCAGGTGGCCGAGCGGGTGTTCATCCCGCTGACGGTGGGCGGCGGCATCAACACGGTCGCCGACTTTGACCGGGTGTTGAAGTGCGGCGCGGACAAGGTGTCCGTGAACTCCGGCGCCATCCGCAACCCGAGCCTGATCCCCGCCGCCGCCGAGCGCTACGGCAGCCAGTGCGTGGTGATTTCGGCGGACGTGAAGCGGGTGGACGGCGAGTTCCGCGTGTTCGCCAAGGGCGGCCGGGAGGACACCGGCATGGAGGCCGTCAGCTGGATCGCCCGGTGCGTGGACTGCGGCGCGGGCGAGGTGGTGCTGAACAGCATCGACACCGACGGCGTGAAGGGCGGCTTCGACCTGGAGATGCTGGATGCGGTTTGCCGGGTGGTGAACGTGCCGGTGATCGCCTCCGGCGGGGCCGGAAACATCCAGCACTTCATCGACCTGTTCAAGGCGCTCGACAAGGTGGACGCGGGTCTGGCGGCCTCGATCTTCCACTTCGGCGAGGTGCAGATCCCCGATTTGAAGCGAGAATTGCGCGCCAACGACATCAATGTGAGGTTATGAGTTATGATTGATTTTGATATTTCTTCCCTGAAATTCGACGAAAAGGGCCTGATCCCCGCCATCGTGGTGGACGCGACGACCAAGGACGTGCTGACCCTGGCCTACATGAACAAAGAGAGCCTGAAGATCAGCATGGAAAAGGAATTGACCTGTTTCTGGAGCCGTTCCCGCCAGGAGCTGTGGCTAAAGGGCGAGACCAGCGGCAACTATCAGCACATCGTGTCCATCACCGCCGACTGTGACAGGGACGCGCTGGTGGTCCTCGTCAACAAGGACGGCCCCGCCTGCCACCTGGGCACGGACAGCTGCTTCACAAACCCGGTATTTGAAAGCGAGGAAAACCACGCTTTTTCGCTGGCAGGCCTGATGAAGCTGATCGAGGGCCGCAAGACGGAAAAGAAGGAAGGCAGCTACACCACCTACCTGTTTGAAAAGGGCATTGACAAGATCCTCAAGAAGGTGGGCGAGGAATCCACCGAGGTCATCATCGCCGGCAAGGCGGACGACAAGGCCGAGACCATCTACGAGATCGCGGACCTCACCTATCACGTGATGGTGCTGATGATCCAGATGGGCATTTCCCTGGAGGACATCCACAACGAGCTGGCCCGCCGGCACGTGATCGACCACAAGGTGAAGCAGGAGAAGATGGGCGGGGAGCAGGGCTGACGGCCATTTGCTGCCGCGCACACAACCAGGCCTCCCGCCCCACTGATTCAAGGGCGGTCAGCAGGGCTGACGGCCATTTGCTGCCGCGCACACAACCAGGCCTCCCGCCCCACTGATTCAAGGGCGG
>CAMVBO010000350.1 GCA_947165745.1 uncultured Clostridia bacterium
GGGACGTGCTCAAGTGCAAAAACCCCCGCTGCATCACCAGCGTGGAGCAGGAGCTCAGCCACATTTTCGTGCTCACCGACCCGAAAAATGCCGTGTACCGCTGCCTGTACTGCGAGACAAAGGCGGAGTGAGACCGGAAAACAGGAGTCATAAACTGCGGGCACACATATGTCAAAGCCTTCCCCATGGGGGAAGGCTTTGACCTTGCTTCATTCCCACGTCGCCGCCTTGGCCTCTGGGAACACGCTCCAGAACAGCGAGGCGTCCCCCGCCCGCCCGGCCCAGATCGTGCCGTCGCCGTTCATCAATAAAAGGCCTCCGTCCCGGGTCAGATTGTAGCGCAGGTCGGTCACCTTCAATGAGCCGTCCTCGTGGTATTCCCGGTGTGCCGGATCCCATAGCACCAGGTGCAGCAGAGCGCCGAAGGGCTCGTCATCACATTCCGACGGATCGACCTGCGCCAGCCCCTCCAGCAGCTTTTTCAGCGCGAAGCACTCCAGCTGATCCTTGTAGAAGATCTGTTCCATCTTTGCCGTGCCCAGGCCGTCGGTGATCAGCACCTCCGCAACAAGTATTTCCAAATCTCCTGTTTGCGCGGGCGGCGGCATCTGTGCGGCGTGCGCCAGATACCGGGTCTCCGCGTAGCCCTCCAGCCCCTCGAAGCGCACTTTGGCAAAGCCGTTCCCGGCATCCTCCACATATTGCACCCACATGCCCTCCAAGGCCTCCGCCATCCGCGCCTCAGCGTCGGGCCGCTCGTAAAAATACACATAACGCCAGCCGTAATTCATCTCGCCGCCTTCGCTGCACAGCTCCAGCCATTCCCCCGGCGCAAAGGGCGGCTCCTGGTCCAGCCTGGTGCGCCCGGTGGCCAACAGGATGCCGTCCTCCTGCGGATAATCCGCTGCTTCGGGCGCTTCCGTCGCCCCGGGCGCGGCCTGGCGTTCCGCCTTCTCCTCGTTCGACACCACGCTGTCCGGGTTCACGGAAAGCACCGTGTTGTCAGGCTTCGGCGCGTTCAGCCGGCGCAGCGCCGCGTTCAGCCCCAGGGCCAGCAGCGCCACGGCGGCGGCGGAGACCGCCAGCAGCCGCGCCCGCCTGCGCCGCCGCTCATACCGGCGAATCCCGTCTCCGCCCGCGAGGATCGCCCGGGTGAAGCCGTCCGACGCCTGCGGCGGATTTTGATTATTCGCCCTGTTCGCCATTCGCGCCGCCTCCCTTCCGCTCGTCGTCTGAAAGCGCCAATCGCAGCTTGTCCCGGGCCTGGCGCACCCGGCCCTTCACCTGCTCCGCCGTCAGGCCCAGGATCTCCCCGGCCTCCTTCTGGCTGTAGCCGTCAAAGTAATACAAAAGCACCGGCAGTCGAAGCTCGTCCGGCAGGGCCGCGACGGCCTCCAGCAAATCCGGGTTTTCCGCCGGGGCCGCCGGGGGCTTGAGCGACTGCGCGAACTTTCTCCGCCGGATCAACCGGCGCTGAGCATCCCGGCACTGGTTGACGAGGATGCGCATGAACCACACCTCGAAGGCCTCCTCGTCCCGCAGGCCGCCCCGGCGCTTCCAGCCTTTGAGCATGGCCTCCTGCACGGCGTCGGCGGCGTCCTGCTCGTTCCAGAGGATGGCCATGGCCGCGCGGTACAGCTTGCCCCGCATGCCCAGCACCGCCTCAATAAACCGGTCCTCGGTCATGGCCCTCCCCCCCTTTGGCTGTATTGTACACTATATGGACGCGCGGCGGGCCACCCCGGGGCATTTGCGCCGAGAATTAACAATCCGGATTGAACGGGTGATGATACCAGATTTCATTTGACATTTTCCCTCGCCTCTGCTATGATATACTTATCAACATATGTGGAGGAATTCAAAATGACCCATATCAAGACCATCGAAACCCGCAATCTGTGCGACAGCGCCAAGAACGGCGGCTGCGGCGAGTGCCAGACCTCCTGCCAGTCCGCTTGCAAGACCAGCTGCGGCATCGCCAACCAGCAGTGCGAGCAGAAGGCCGACAAGTAAGGTAGTAAGGTTCGCAGAAAAACGACGAATGCCGCCTGTAAGGGCGGCATTCCCATTATGAAATCAAGCCAAGCGGGGCAATGTGATATGATTCATCAGTACAAATTGAACGGCTACAACATCGTGCTGGACGTGTGCTCCGGCTCGGTGCACGTGGTGGACGACGCCGCCTACGACATCATCAGCCTGTACGAAACCCATTCCCGGGCGGACATCCTCGCACAGATGGCCGAAAAGTACCCGGACGCGCCCGCCGGCGAATTGGCCGAGTGCTACGACCAGGTGACGGAATTGAAGGACGCGGGCAGGCTGTTCGCGCCGGACACCTTCGCGCCCATGGCCGGGGATCTCAAGCGGCGCACCAGCGGCGTGGTGAAGGCGCTGTGCCTGCACGTGGCCCACACCTGCAATCTGAACTGCGCCTATTGCTTCGCCAGCCAGGGCAAGTATCACGGCGAGCGCGCCGTGATGCGCTACGAGGTGGGCAAGCGGGCGCTGGACTTCCTCATTGAAAACTCCGGCACCCGGCGCAATCTGGAGGTGGACTTCTTCGGCGGTGAGCCGCTGATGAACTTCGACGTGGTGAAGCGGCTGGTGGCCTACGCCCGGTCCATTGAGGAGGAAAAGGGCAAGAAGTTCCGCTTTACGCTGACCACCAACGGCATGCTGGTGGACGACGACGTGATCGACTTTGCCAACCGGGAGTGCCACAACGTGGTGCTGAGCCTGGACGGCCGCAAGGAAATCCACGACGCCTGTCGCGTGGATTACGCCGGCAACGGCAGCTGGGAGCGGATCGTGCCGAAATTCCAGCGGTTCGTGGAAAAGCGCGGCGGCAGGAACTACTATATGCGCGGCACCTTCACCCACGCCAACCCGGATTTCCTGGAGGACATCAAGGTGATGCTGGACCTGGGCTTCAACGAGCTTTCCATGGAGCCGGTGGTCTGCCGGGAGGGCGACCCCGCCGCGCTGACGGCAGAGGATATGCCCATCGTGTTCAGGCAGTACGAGGACCTGGCAAAGCTGATGATCGCCCGCCGCAAGGAGGGCCGGCCTTTCACC
>CAMVBO010000351.1 GCA_947165745.1 uncultured Clostridia bacterium
CATGAGCATCGCGATCAGGTAGCAAAGCACCACGGACGGGACGTACTTGAAAAACGTCTGAAGGCCTCCCTTGGCTGTCTTTTCCAGAGTGACCAGCACGCCCGCCATGAACAGCAGTATGGCGACATAGGTAAATCCATCGGTGATCAACCCGCTCTCCCCCTCGCGGTATTTCGTATTTCCGTTTCAAGCGCGGATGAATGTCGAATAATGGGAATAAATCGCGCATCGAACGCGGTTTATTTGCACAGCTCCGCCACGATGGCGTTGATCGCCTTGCCGTCGGCCTTGCCCTTCAACGCGGGCATGACAGCCTTCATCACCTGCCCCTTGTTCTTCGTGGCGAGCACATCCGCGAAGCGAGCCGAGATAAACGCGCGGATTTCGTCCTCGGACATCATCTTTGGCGCGTATTCGCAGATCACGTCATAGGCGAACTGATACTCCGCCTTTAACTCCGCGCGCTCGTCCGGGCAGGTGTCCAGCTGTTCCCTGGCGGTCTTTTGTGACTTCAATATGACCTGGTCCACCAGTGTCTCCGGGATGTCCTCCCGGTTTCCGGCGTCGATGGCGGCCTTCTTCACATCGGCGATCAGCGTGGAAATCACCGTCTTCCGCTCCTTGTCGCGGGCCTTCATGGCCGCAACCATGTCGTTGTGCAGGGTTTCAAATGTCATGTATTTTACCTTCTTTCCTCTATCTGGGTTGATTATACCACATCCGTCAAGGCGGCCTGTGAAAGCGGTGTCACCGGCGATCCCGGGCAAGCCGAAAGCAGCCCCCGGAAGCGCGCTTCCGGGGGCCGGGTTTATTGATACTCCGCCACGCTGATCCACTTTTCAAGAAGCTCCTTCTCGGCTTCCCGGTGCTTGGTCAGCTGCTGGGCCGCGACGACGGGCATCCAGGTCTGCACGTACTGTATGGCCATGTCCGCCTTCTTGCAGAACAGGCGCAGGTACTTTTCCGCCAGCTCCGGTCGATCCAGGGAAAAGCGCAGGTACGTGATGGCCGCGTCCGCGCCGGCGTTGCCAGCGGAGGCGTGGGCCCAGTCGAGGACACAATAACTGCCGTCCTCGCGCAGCACGATGTTGCTGGGCACCAAATCGCCGTGGCACAGCTTTGAGTGCTGGGCCATGCCGTGCACGCGCTGCATAAGCTCATAGCGGGTGCTGGCGTCGATCTCGGTAAGGCTCTGGATGGCGTCGATCATCTTCTGGCGGGTGTTGCGCAGGTTTGGCACGCGATACTTGCCCGTGGCCAGCTGGATGTCCACCAGCTTTTCAAGGTATTCGTCGATCTTGTCCGGGTTTTCATCCATCAGCTGGGCCAGGGTCTTGCCGGAGACGTACTCCATGGCGATGCTCCAGCCGCCGTTTTCACTGGGCGTCACGCCCAACAGGCGCGGCACCGGCACGCCCGCGTCCTCCACGCAGGCATGGATATAGGCCTCGTTCAGCACGCCGGACATGGGATGGGAAGCTGTGAATTCCTTGACGATTCGGCTGCCCTCCCGATAGACCGTCTTGTTCGCGACCTGTTCAAGAATGATTCTTTCTGACATGGTTAGCGCTCCTTTGTCATCAATGGTTTTGTCCAGGAAACCAGATTGCCGCGTCGGGACATTTCATGTCCCTCCTCGCAATGACGTAATCGGTAGTCGTCTCGCAGTCAATCAGCATACGCATCTACCAAGCCCTCCTCGCAATGACGTTGTAAGCATTCGCCTCGCAGCATGTCATTGCGAGGCCGAAGGCCGTGGCAATCTGGCCCTCTTCCTCATATCTTCTCCGCCTCTTTGGTCGGCTTGCCGTAGTACGCCAGCAAATACAGCTGCTTGATCTCGCTCATCAGCGGATAGCGGGGGTTCGCCCCGGTGCACTGGTCGTTGAAGGCGTTTTCAGTCATCTCATCGAGGGTCGCAAGGAAGTCCTCCTCCTTGACGCCGTAATCCTTGATGGACGCCGGGATACCGATGGTCTTTTTCAGCGTTTCCAGCTTGTCGATCAGCATATCGAAGGTCTCTTTATCGTTCTTCCCCACCAGGCCGTTGTAGCGGGCGATGTCGCAATACCTTTGCAGGGTATGCGGGTACTCGTACTGCGGGAAGGTGCCCATCTTGGTGGGGACCTCGCTGGCGTTGTAGCGCATCACGTAGGTCAGGATCAGCGCGTTGGCCACGCCATGCGGGATGTGGTGGTACGCGCCCAGCTTGTGGGCCATGGAGTGGTTCACGCCCAGGAAGGCGTTGGCGAACGCCTCGCCCGCCAGGGTGGAGGCCATGGCCATGTGCTCGCGCGCCTTTGGGGCTTTCGCGCCCAGGTTGTAGGCGTCCGGCAGGTTGTCAAACACCAGCTTCGTGGCCTTCAGGGCAATGCCGTCGGTCATGTCGGACGCCATCACGGACACATACGCCTCCAGCGCGTGGGTCATCACGTCGATGCCGCTGGCAGCGGTCAGGCCCTTGGGCTGGTTCATCATGTTGTCCACGTCCACGATGGCCATGTTCGGCAACAGTTCGTAATCCGCCAGCGGCCACTTGGTGCCGGTCTCGGCGTCGGTGATGATGGCGAAGGGCGTCACCTCGCTGCCCGTGCCGGAGGACGTGGGGATCGCCACGAAATAGGCCTTCTTCCCCATCTCCGGATAGGTGTAGATGCGCTTTCTGATGTCCATGAAGTCCATGGCCATGTCCTCGAAGTTGGCGTCGGGATGCTCGTAAAGCACCCACATGATCTTCGCCGCGTCCATGGGCGATCCGCCGCCCAGGGCAATGATCACGTCCGGCTCGAAGGAGCGCATCTGCTTCACGCCCTCCAGCGCGCACTGCAGCGTCGGGTCCGGCGCCACGTCCCAGAAGCAGGCGTGCTGAATGCCCATTTCGTTCAGCTTGTCCTCGATGGGCTTCACGTAGCCGTTCTTGTACAGGAAGGTGTCGGTGACGATGAAGGCCTTTTTCTTGTGCATCACATTCCCCAGCTCGTCCAGTGCCACGGGCATGCAGCCCCGCTTGAAATACACCTTCTCGGGCAGACGCAGCCAAAGCATGTTCTCTCTCCTCTCCGCCACCGTCTTGATGTT
>CAMVBO010000352.1 GCA_947165745.1 uncultured Clostridia bacterium
GGCGCGGCCAGGCCCACGCCGTCGGCCTCGTACATGGTGTCGGCCATGTCGTCCAACAGCACGCCCAGCCGGTGGTCGAACTTCGTCACCTTCCGGGAATGCTTGCGCAGGATGTCGTCCTTGCCCATTTCGATGATGTTGCGAATTGCCATTTTACGATAACCTCCGTGTATATCAATGCATGCAGGGGAATGGCCCTGGCAGGCGGCGACCTCTTCCGTCAGCACCTGCGGTGCTGCCACCTTCCCCTAAAGGGGAAGGCTATGTCGCCCCCGCAAAAAAACTGCACCAGCAGCACTCCCTGCTCCCCAGAGTGTGTTTCTAAATTCCCCAAGATGCATTTTAGAAACACACTCTAATCCCTTATCCCTAAAACAAACTGTTCGGATTGACCTCCAGCTCCGCCCGGATGCCCGCAGGCGCTTCGTCGGCCAAGGCCTGCATCTTTGCGGTCACGGCCTCCAAATCCGCCTTGAAGTACAGCTTCAACAGCACCTGCCAGCGGTTTTCGCCGCGAATCAGCCTGATCGGGGCCTCCATGGCCCCCAGCTGCACGGTGTCGCCGCGCGCGCCGGTCTCGTCCAGGTACTTCCCAAGCGCCTCTTCAGCGGCCTGGGCGGCCCGCTTCACGGCGTCGCCGTCCCTGCCGCTGTAGATGATCCGGGCGATCACCGTAAACGGCGGATACAGCGCGGAGCGGCGATAGGCGCTCTCCTTGTTGTAGAAGGCGCGATAGTCCTGGTCGGCGGCCATCCGAATGCCGTAGTGGTCCGGGTCGTAGGTCTGCACCACCACGCGCCCGGGCACGTCCGCCCGGCCCGCGCGGCCCGCCACCTGGGTGATCAGCTGGAAGGTGCGCTCCACGCTGCGGAAGTCCGGCAAATTCAGCGACAGGTCGGCCGCAACGACGCCCACCAGGGAGACATTGGGAAAATCCAGCCCCTTGGCGATCATCTGGGTGCCCACCAGCACATTGGCCTCGCCGCTTCTGAAGCGGTTAAGGATGCGCTCGTGGGCGTCCTTTTCCCGTGTGGTGTCCACGTCCATCCGCACCACGCGGGCGTCGGGGAACAGGCGGCGCACCTCCTCCTGCACCTTCTGGGTGCCCGCGCCGAAGTACTTGATGTAGGCGCTGCCGCAGTTCGGGCAGGTCTTCGGCGGCGGCAGCGTCTTGCCGCAGTAGTGGCAGCGCAGGGCGTTTTCCGCCTGGTGCCAGGTCATGGACACGTCGCACTGGTCGCACTTCACCACGTAACCGCACTTTCGGCAGGACACGAAGGTGGAGTGGCCCCGGCGATTGATGAACAGCATGGCCTGGTGGCCGCCGTCCAGGCAGGCGCGCAGCTCGGCGGACAGCCTTGCCGAGAATATGGAGTGGTTGCCCCGCTCGAACTCGCCGCGCATATCCACGATCTCAACCTCGGGCAGGGGCCGCCCGTTGGCCCGCTGGCGCAGCTCGATCAGCTCCAGCCGGTTCTCCGGTCGCACACCGGGCATGGCCCTCATATAGGTGCTGATGGAGGGTGTGGCGCTGCCCAGCAGCAGCACCGCCCCGTGCTGACCGGCCCGCTTCCAGGCCACCTCCCGGGCGTCGTAGCGGGGGCGATGGTCGGACTGATAGGTGGTCTCGTGCTCCTCGTCCACCACGATCACGCCCAGGTTCTGAACCGGCGCGAACACGGCGCTTCTGGCCCCGATGACCACCCGCGCCTCGCCGGCGCGGATGCGCCGCCACTCGTCGAAGCGCTCCCCCGCGGACAGCGCCGAGTGCAGCACCGCGGCGTCGCCGCCGAACCGGCCGTGCAGCCAGGCCACCATCTGGGGCGTCAGGGCGATCTCCGGCACCAGCACAATGGCGCTTTTGCCCATCTCCAGCGCCCGGCGAATCAGCCGGATGTAGACCTCCGTCTTGCCGCTGCCGGTGACGCCGTGCAGCAGGAACCGCCCGCCGCCGTCAAGCGCCGCCGTCAGCCGGTCCATCGCCCGCTTTTGCTCCGGCAGAAGCTCCGGGTCGGCGGTGCGCTCGTCGTTTGAAAGCGCATGGGGCGTGCGGCGCTGCTCGCTTGCGTAGACCGTCACCGCGCCCTTGTCGATAAGCCCCTTGAGGGCGGACTTCGCCTCGATCCTGGCGGTCTCCAAGTCCCCGTCCCTGAGCGCCTCCAGCAGCTCGATCTGTTTCTTTGCCCGGGGATTGTCGGCGATGAACGCGGCCAGCTCCCCTTCCGCCAGGTTCAGCCGCGCCCAGCGGGTCGTGCGCTCCCGCACGCGGCCGCCCCGCACCTGGGCGGGCAGCATCAGCCGCAGCGCGTCCACCAGATTGCACAGGTAGCGCAAGTGCATCCACTCCGCCAGCTCCATCAAATCCGGCAGGATCACCGGCTCCGCGCGGCTGACGCCGAGGAGGCTCTTCACCTTCTCCGGCGGAAGATCGCACGTCTGCGACAGCGACACCACGAAGCCCTCCAGCGTTCGCGGGCCAAAGGGCACCCGCACCAGCTGGCCGGGTTCCACGGCCATGCCCTCGGGCACGGCATAGCTGAACTGCCGGTCCACCGCCTCGGCGGACAGGTCGACGATCACGTTGGCGTAGGTCATTTCCCCTGCCTCAGCGCCGCCACCGCGTCCAGAATGCCGTCGGCCACGTCCCGCTTGCTCATCAGCGGCAGGGCCGTCTCGCCGTCGGCGGTGATCAGCGTCACGGCGTTGGTGTCCACGCCGAAGCCCGCGTCCGTGCGGCTCACGTCGTTGGCCACCACCAGGTCCGCGTTCTTCTTCGACAGCTTGCCCTTGGCGTTTTCGATCATGTCGTCCGTCTCGGCGGCGAAGGCCACCAGCACCTGGCCGGGATGCTTGCGCTTTCCCAGCTCGGCGGCGATGTCGATGGTGTTCTTGAGGCGCAGGGTCATGCCCTCGCCCGTCTTCTTGATCTTGCTGGCGGCGGTGGTCTCGGGGGTGAAGTCCGCCGGGGCGGCGGCCTGGATCACCACGTCCGCCCATTCCCCGCGCGCCAGCACCGCCGCGCACAGGTCCGCGCTGGACTGGATGGACACCAGCTCCACGCCCTTGGG
>CAMVBO010000353.1 GCA_947165745.1 uncultured Clostridia bacterium
GCAGCCCAATCCACTCGAAACTGCACATTCCTCATTTTAGAAACACACTCTAATCCTGTTCCGGACTGTCGTCGAAGGGAATGTACCTTTTCTCCTCATACATCTGTTTGAGCGTCCTGAAGTGGGGATGATTGCGCCAACCCATGCCGGTGGAACTGCGGCCCTCCACGTTGATCTTCGTCTTGCCCAAGGCGCGCTGCAGATCCTTGAGCATGCTCGCGTCCAGGCGACAGCCGCCGATCCAAAGCCGGCGCAGCTGCGTCATGGATTTCAGCGGCGTGTAGTGACCATAGATCGGGTTGTAGAAGATGTTGAGGTCCACCAGGTTTTTCAGCTCGGTCAGCGGCGTCAGGTCCGTGATGTCGTTCAGGAACAGCTCCACGTATTCCAGTTCCTTCAGATCCGCGATGGGCGCGATGTCCGTCAGCTTGTTGTCCGCCAGGATCAGCACCCGCAACTTGGTCAGCCCGCGGAAGTTCTCCATGCTGGTGATTTTGTTGTGACCCAGGTCAAGCAGCCTCAGATCCGTGCAATAGCGGATTGGCTCGAAGGTGGCGTCATTGTAGCCATAGTCGTTGCCGTCGCCCAGCAGGGTGCTGAACGCCGTCGCGTCGGTGCGCATCCTGTACTTGCCGAAGGTAACCCAGAACACGAACTTGATATCGGGATGCCCGTCGAACAGCTGGCCGCACTGATCCTGGGACAGGCCGCTGTCCAGCAGCGAAATCTTCTCCAGCTGCGGCAGGCGCGCGATGCTCTCCTCCACCGCCTCCACGCTGCCCACATTGATGCCGTCCAGATTGAGCTCGGTGATGTCGCTGGTGACGAATTGATCGAACACCCGCAGGCCATAGCGCACCTTGTCGCCGTTGGCGTGGGCGCGCACCACGTCCGCCTGCTCTTCATTCAGTTCGATGCTCGAAGCCTCGACATACTCCAGCTTGGGCATGTAGTCGATGAAATCCATGTAGGTCATCAGATCCTCGGGGCTGCCCGTCACCTTGACCCAGGTGTCGCCGGTGCTCATCGCGGACTGAGGCACGTCGAAGGTGAAACTGAAATCCACGTCAGGGAAACCGTCGCTGAGGCTGGCCACCGTCTCGGCGGAAGCCGGGCGGCCCCGCAGGTCCACCTTCGTCACCTTGGGCAGCATCATCAGCGCGTCCGAGATGATATCGCTGTCCACAAGGTGGTCGGTCAGGTCCAGTTCCTCCACGTCCGGGGCGAAGCGCTCACCCAGCAGCGGCACCCGATAGGCAAAGCGCTTTTCGGGATAGGCGGCAAACAGCGTTCGCAATTCGTCCGTGCTCAGCAGCAAATCCCGCAGGTCCACCTCTTCAGCGGTGCTGTCAAAGTGGACGTGCTTCACGGGCACGCTCCAGCGAATGTCGCAATTCGGCAGCGCGGCGGCCACCGCGTCGTGGTCGCTCTGGCCAAAGGCGTAATTGCCGCGGATGTCCAGGATCTCCAGAGACTTCAAAGACTGAATCGGCTCAAAGTCCAGGATGGTGGAATTGCGCATATCCAGGTATCGCAGGCTCTCCATCTCGGTGAAGTGCTCCGGGTATTCGTCCTCCACCGTCAACCGGGGCAGCATCTTGTATCGGGGCACGAAGCGGCTTCCCACCACCACGTAATACTGCTTGATATACCCCAGCCCCAGCAGCAGGATGCACAGCACGCCCAGCACCGCCTGCAGCCCCCGGGAGACCTTCAGGTTCACGACCAGCAGCAGCGCCTCCACCACCAGCAGCGCGCAGGCCGCGCAGCCCATCAGCTTGCCGGCGCTCAGCTCCAGGGTGTGCAGAAATATCCCCAGCGCCACGGCCATGGCCAGCAGCAGCCCCGCGCCGATGTACCGGTAGATCATCAACCTCTTTTTTCTGTCAGCCCGCTTGCGCGGATTGTTCTCTTCCGACTGATTCATTTCAAACTCCTGAATTGCAGAGTATGCAGATTCTCACAACTGTATTATACAGGCAGATGCCCATAATATCAAGGGCATTTCTGTTGAAAGAGTGTGTTTCTGTAGTAGGGCGCGTCGGTGCAGAGCCCGTTCAGAGGATTTTTGCCCTTTTCATTCGCGGCGATTTGTTATATAATATCCCCGTAATTCCTTTCTCAACGGAGGATAACGCATGGCAAAGTCCAAGAAGCGGGCGCTTCGGCGCCGGCGCAGGATCCAAATCGGCATCATCGTCCTGGGCGCGGTCGTGCTGGCCGCAGGGGCGCTTCTGCTGCTGAACCGGCCCAGGCGGGACGTGCCCGCCTATGCCAACCTGGACGCCGCCACCCCGGCGCCCACCGTCCAGGCGCCGGCAACGCCCGAGGTTCACGAGACGCCGTCGCCCACCGAGGCGCCCACGCCCTCACCCACCCCCGTGCCCACGCCCACCGTGGTGCCCGGCAGCCGGCCCGACGTGGTGTCCTTCTACACCCCCAAGGGCAAGTCCTACTCCCCCAGGGTACGCATGGGCGACACCTTTTCCGCCCCCTGGAAAAAGGGCAAGGACATCGGCTCGTTTGAGGTCATCGCCTCCGGCGAAGCCCAGCTGGACGGCAGCTTCTTCGGGGACATCTTCGGCAAGGCCTGGAAACAGTTTCCGGACGCGGGCGCCTGCAAGATCGGCTACACGCTGCGCTACACGCTGGACGACGGCACGGAGATTCGCTACACGATGCTTTCGCCGAGCCATATCGAGCACACGGAGTTCATCGAAGTGTGGCTTTACGACGATTACCACCGCAAGCCACACCAGTTCTATTCCCATTTGAAGAAAAGCCAAATGAAGTCCGACACGCTGATCACCTCCATCAAGCTGACCGCCGGAAAGCAGATCAGCCGGGTGACGGACATCTGGCTGACGGCGTTCGTCTGCGCCTCGCTGGACGACTTCGACGCGGAGCGGAACTACATCGGCGACACCAGCTGCACCATACACATTTTGAAGGCATAGCGTTCGCCAAAACCACGCTCCGCCCGGAATGACGGCAAGCCGAATCACCGTCGTTCCGGGCGGAGCATTGTTATATACTTTTATACCAGAGTGTGTTTAATATCCGAAGCG
>CAMVBO010000354.1 GCA_947165745.1 uncultured Clostridia bacterium
ACCTGCGCGGACTGCCACATGCCCCCGGAGATCACCGATTCCGGCGTCGCCTATCACAGCCACAAGCTGGTCAGCCCGCTGGAAAGCGAGGCGCTGCTGGAAACCTGCGCCGCCTGCCACCGGGACACCGACATGGCCGAATTCGTCCACGGCATCCAGGAGAAGGTCACCGCCCGCGAAACTGAAGTGGGCAACAAGCTGAGCGCCATGAAGGACAAGCTGGCCGAGGCCGCGCAATCCGGCGCCTGGTCCGAGGAGGATCTGAACGCGGTGCGCGAGAAGCATCGTCAGGCCCAGTGGTACTTTGACTTCTGCTACGTGGAGAACTCCGAAGGCGCGCACAACAGCGAACTGTCGATGCGCTGCCTGGACACCTCCGACGCGCTGATCGACAAGGCCCTCAAGCTGCTGAACAAGTAAAGCAAGCCCAACAAACAACAACAGATCCTTCGCTGCGCTCAGGATGACAACGATGCGATACCTGTCATCCTGAGCAAAGCGAAGGATCTGTTCATTCCGACGGAAAGCGACCCTATGAAAGCAATCAAAAAAAACTGGAAATTTCTTTCCTCCATGCGCTTCGCCATCATTCTGCTGGTGGTGCTGGCCGTGGCCTGCTCCGTGGGCAGCCTGGTGACCCAGGGCCAGAGCTACGATTGGTACGCCCAGCGCTATTCCCAGCGCGCGGCGGGCCTGATCGTCGCCCTGAGCCTGGACGACGCGTTTCACAGCGTCTGGTTCATCGTCATCACGGCCTTTTTGTGCCTGAACCTTCTGCTGTGCAATCTGACCCGCCTGCCCCAGCTGATTCGCCGCACGCAGGCGGAGGGCAGGCCGGAGGACGCGCTGCGCACGCAGGGCGACGTGAGCAGTGAAGCCGTCGCCGACCCCTTGACCGCCTTCTCCCGGCTGCGCATGCCCAAGCCCGCCGCCTGCAGAACGGAGGACGGCCGCCAGGCCCTGTTTGCCTCCCGGAACCGGGCGGGCCTCTGGGGCGCGTGGGTGTGCCACCTGGGCATCCTGCTGCTGATCCTGGGCTTCGGCCTGGGCCAGATGACCCAGAAGCAGTACGCGGTCTACGGCGTGCCCGGCGACGTGAAGCCCATCGGCGACACCGGCTGGATGCTTAAGATCGATGATTTCACCATCGGCCTGCGGGAGGACGCCACCGTGGAGCAGTACACCGCCGCCATCAGCGTGTACCGCCCTGATGGCGGCGATCCGGCCCCGGAAAGCGCCGAGATCAGCGTGAACCACCCCGCCTCGATCCACGGCATGAAGTTCTACCAGAACTCCACCGGCTGGGCGGCCAAGGTGAACGTGCTGAAGGACGGAGAGCCGCTGCAGGACGCCGTGGTCTGCGCCGGGGACTTTTTGCCCGTGGCGGACAAGCCGGAGCTGGTGGTGTACCTGAACGCCTTTTATCCGGACTACGTGCTCACCCCGGGCGTCGGCCCCTCCACCGCCTCGGCGAACCTGAACAACCCGGCCTGGCTCTATTCCGTGTACTACAGGGGCCAGCTGCTGGGCATGAACGCGCTGATGTCGGGCGAGGAACTGACCATCGACGAATACACCGTCACCTTCACCGACCCGCAGAACTTCACCCTGATCCAGATCAAGGAGGACCACTTCACCTGGCTGGCGCTGCTGGGCGGCCTGGCCACGATGCTGGGCCTGATGCTGGCGTTCTATGTGCAGCCGGCGCGGGTCTGGGCCGTGCGCCAGCCGGACGGCAGTTGGACGGTGCACGGCGCCTGCCGCAAGGGCGGGGCGATCTTCAGGGAGCGGTTTGCGGAGGCGGTCAACCAGGCCGCGACGCGCGAGCGCGCGGAGCAGGGGTAAACGCTCCTCCACGCCAGGGAAAGGAAGAAACGATATGCTTCAAGTTGAAAACACCCTCTTCACCATCGTCATGCTGCTGTATTTCGCGGCGATGCTGCTGTATTTCGCGTTTATTGCCGTGAAAAAGGACGGCGTGGCCAAGGTGGCGGTGGGGCTGCAAATCACGGGCCTGGCGCTGCACACCGCGGCGCTGATCTGCCGGGGCGTGGGCGCGGGGCGGCTGCCGCTGACCAACCAATACGAATTCGCCACCAGCTTCGCCTGGGGGCTGTGCCTGGTCAGCCTGATCTTCGTGTTGAAGTTCAAGTTTCCGGTGCTGGGGGCGTTTTCCGCGCCAGTGGTGTTCCTGATCATCGGCTATGCCGCCATGCAGAGCAAGGAGGTCAAAAACCTGATGCCCGCCCTGCGCAGCAACTGGCTGGGCTTCCACGTGTCCACGGCCATCATCGCCTACGGGGCCTTCGGCGTCAGCTTCGTGCTGGGGATCATCTTCCTGCTGCGCGACAGGATGCGCGAGCGGGGCTTCCTGGACCAGCACATCCCCCAGCGGGAAAAGCTGGACATCATCGCCTATCGCAGCGTTTCGCTGGGGCTGTTGTTTTTGACGTTCACCATCGTCACCGGCGCCATCTGGGCCGAGCGCGCCTGGGGCAGCTACTGGTCCTGGGACCCGAAGGAGACCTGGTCGCTGATCACCTGGATCATCTACGCCGCCTACCTGCACCTGCGCCTGCGCCGGGGCTGGGAGGGCCGCGCCGCCGCCATCTTCGCGGTGGTCGGCTTCGTCTGCGTGATCTTCACCTATATCGGCGTGAACACGTTTTTGCCGGGGATACACTCATACGCATGATTGGCAAGCAAAAAGGCCCCTTTCGGGGCCTTTTTCTGGCTCTTCACGGAAACGTGGGGAATTGAGGAATACCCCCTCTCCGCCCTGCGGGCACCTCTCCCCCTCACGGGGGCGAGGCAGGGCTTTATTCTTTTCTTGGCTCTCCCCCGTGAGGGGGAGAGCTGGCAGCCGAAGGCTGACTGAAAGGGGGCATTCCCCAAGAAAACGTGATGAACCCTTTTTCTTGCCAGGGAGTCAGTCATTAGAGCGTAGGAAATGCCAGAGATACGCGGCAGCAGCTAGCGTCCCTACTCCCTATTCCCTGTTCCCTACTCCCTCTTATACTAAATTCCTTCTAAAACATGTACAAATGCGGAGTGGATTTTTTGTTCT
>CAMVBO010000355.1 GCA_947165745.1 uncultured Clostridia bacterium
AAGCACAGCCAGGGCAAAAAAGGCACCCGCAGATGTGCATGGATTAGATGGAATTCAGTATTACCTGATCCCGACCTCCGCGTCCGTGTCGGTCACGTCGCTGTGGGCCTTGATGTAGTCCACCAGCGGGTCGATCTCCGTGAAGGCCATGGCCAGGTAGGTGTCCGCCGCGCCGTAGTAAATGGCGATGCGGCCGGTGTCCGGGTCCTGCAGCGTGGCGCAGGGGAAGCACACGCTGGGCACAAAGCCCTTCTCCTCGTACCACTCCTCGGGGGTGATGAGGAAGTTTTCGCAGCGATACTTCACCTTGCTGGGCTCGTCGATGTCCAGGATGGCCGCGCCGAAGGAGTACACGAAGCCGGAGCAGGTGCTGGACGCGCCGTGGTAGAACAGCAGCCAGCCCTCGCTGGTTTCGATGGGGGCCGCGCCGGAGCCGATCTTCACGCTCTCCCACCACTTGCTGCCCGAGGACATCACATGCCGGTGCATGCCCCAGAACTTCATGTCCGGGCTCTGGCTCAGCCAGATGTCGCCAAAGGGCGTGTGGCCGCTGTCGGAGGGCCGGGAGAGCAGCTGATAGCGCCCGTTCACCTTCCGGGGGAACAGCACCGCGTTGCGGTTGAAGGGAATGAAGGGGTTTTCAAGCCGGGTGAAGGTCTTGAAGTCCGTCGTCCTGGCCATGCCGATGGCCGCGCCGTAGTTGTCCTGGCACCACATGGCGTACCAGGCGTCCTCCACCTTCACCAGGCGGGGGTCGTAGGCGTAGCGGGGCATCAGCGGCTGGCCGTTCTCGTCGGTGAAGGGCACCATCTCCGGGTCGATGTCCCAGTGGATGCCGTCCTTGCTCTTGCCCAGGTAGATCATCGGGATGCCGTTGGTGCGCTCGCCCCGGAACAGCGCGATGAAGCCGCCCTCATAGGGGGCCGCAGCGGAGTTGAACACCCGCGCCACCCCGGGGATGGGATTGCGGCCGATGATGGGGTTTTCGCTGTAGCGCCAGACGGGCGCGTCGCGGTGGTCGTCCGACGGCCGATCCTGCCAGGGAATGTTGGGCAGGCTGGGGCAGTTCAGGATTTTTACTTTGCTCATTGGTTGAGCCCTCCAATGCGATCGTTTGATTCCATTTTAACCCTTCACGGACCCGTTGGCCAGACCCGCGTAAACCTGCTTCTGGAAGAACAGGAAGATCAGCAGCGAGGGGATCAGCGTCAGCAGAACGCCCGCGCAGATGATGTTGTAGCTGCTCTTGAAGGGGCCGGAGAAGGAGTACAGCGCCGTGGAGATGGTCCGCCAGCTGTTGGACTGGAGGTACAGGTTGGCGTTGTAGTACTCGTTGTACACGCCCACGCCCTTCAGCACGGCCACGGTCACGATGGCCGGCTTGGTCAGCGGCAGGAGGATCTTGAAGAACACGCCGAAGTAGGTGCAGCCCTCCAGCACGGCGGATTCGTCCAGCGCCACATTCAGGTTCTCGAAGAACTGCAGGAATATGTAGATGGATATGACATCCGTGCCGCTCATCAGGATCATGTAGCCCACGATGCTGTTCAGCAGGCCAAAGTTCTTCATGATCTGATAGGTGGTCACCTGCATGGCGATGCCGGGGATCAGCGTGGCGATCATAAACAGATTGCGGATCAAATTGTTGCCCGGGAAGGCAAAGCGGTTCAGCACGTAGGCCAGCATGGAGCCCATCATGACGCTGACCACCACGACCACGATGACCACGCTGAAGGACGTCAGGAAGGCCCGCAGCATTTCGCCGTCCACCCAAACCTGACGATAATTCTCAAAGTTCAGCCAGTTCTGGGGCGGGGTCATGGCGTTGGTAGCGGCGTATTCCGCGTTGGTCTTGAAGGAGATCATAAACGAGGAAATGATGGGCAGCAGCGCCACGAAGGACGCAAAGACCAGCGCGAAGTACTCCAGGAATTTGATGATGCCCCGCTTGACGCGCGCGCCGGTGTTGGAAGCGGTGACGGAAGTGATGTTGTTTGCCATAGTCTCTGCCTCCCTTCCCTACCACAGCGCCTTGGCCTTGTTCGACTTGGCGGAGAAGGTGTTGTCAGAATCCTTCATCGCAAAGCGGAAGAACAGGCGCTGGCCGGCGGTGAATATCAGTATCAGAACCATCAGCACCATGGCCATGGCGCAGGCCTGGCCCACCTTGCCGGAGACATGGGCCATCTGGTGGATCTTGATGAAGAACGTGGCCGTGCCGTTGGCGCCCATGCCCGCCACCACGTAGGCCGGCTCGAAGGCCGACAGCGAACCGGTGATGGACAAAATCAGGTTCAGCATGAACACGGTCTTGATGCCCGGCAGGATGATGTGGCAGAACTGCTGCCAGCGGTTCGCGCCGTCGATGGTGGCCGCCTCATACAAGGTCGGGTCGATGGAGGCGATGGCGCCGATGAACAGGATCATGTTCTGGCCGCAGTACTTCCACAGGCTGGTGAACACCAGCGACCAGTTGTTCACGCTCTGGTCGCGCAGCCAGTAGGGCAGGTTCTCCAGCGGTATGCCCACCGCCTGTAACACGGAATCCAGCACGAAGCCGCGGGTGTAGAAGAATTTGAAGATATAGCCGATGGCAATGCCGTTCACCAGGAAGGGAAAGAACATGGCGGATTTAAAGATGCCCGCGCCGCGAATCTTCTCCAGGCTGAGGATGGAGGCGAAGAAAAGCGCCAGCGAAAGCTGCACCACCGCGCCGGCCATGTAGTAAAGGCTCAGCAGCATGGCGTCCACATATTCGCTCTTGCTGAACACGCGCAGATAGTTCTGCCAGCCCACGAAGCCCTTGTTCTTGGTGTAGCTCATGTTGTAGAAGCTGAACTGGATCATCTTGGCAAAGGGCACATAGGTGAAGATGATCAGCAGCGCGATGGGCACGATGCCGAAGGCCGTGATCACCGCTACCTTCTGCCAATTGATCCGCCTGCCGCCGGGGACATAGGAAGCGGATTTGCTCATGGACAAGAGGAGCACCTCCTTAATTTACTTTGGGATGGAAGAGGGCGGAGCCATGAGACTCGCTCGTGACTCCGCCCCATCATC
>CAMVBO010000356.1 GCA_947165745.1 uncultured Clostridia bacterium
GCAGCCGGGGAACAGCCGCTTGGCCAGCTCCGTCACGCAGGGCTCGCCCTTGATGATCCAGCACTTCGAGCGGCGGTTGTAGCTGAGCGTGCCGTAGGTGTGCCCGTTTGCGGGCGCGTCCCGCAGGTAGGCGGGCACCTGGGGCTCGGAGCGGTCGTCGTAATCGGGCACGTCGTCCATGATGATGGCGCCCTCGCCGGTGTAGTCGTCGTAGTAGTCCATGATACCTCCGGATTGATGAGGAATGGCGGTGCAAATCCTGACGGATTTGATTCCATTGAACAGCGTTTGCCTGTGAATGACCTTGAATCCAGGAAATCCGAAAGGATTTCTACAACAATTCCTAATTCCTCATTCCTGATTTCTAATTGATAGAAGCGTTCACGGCAGCGCGACGCCCCACAGCCGGTTCAGGGAAACCAGATATACTGGCTTGCCGCAGAGGGTTTGGGGCAGGGCTGTGACCCGCTGGACGACCACGATGATGGCGTCGATTTCGTCCGATTCCAGATAGCGCTGCAGCTGTTTGGCCAGTTCCGACGAAGCCGGGCGCCCCTTCTTCACCTCGATGCCCACGCGGCCCACGCGAAAATCCACGCGACAGCGCGGCCCGAGGCGGTACTCGTGCTCGTACTCAAGCCCGGCGTCCGAAAGGGCCCGGGCGACGGCGGCGTGGATGTCGTATTCCTCCGGCTGGGCCGATACGCGCACGGCGCAGAGGGCGGATATGACGCGGGCGATGGATCGCTCAACGGTTTCAGTCATGGGCGGCTCCTGTCAGTCGAATGAGTACATCAGGTTCAGGCAGTCGGGCGCTTCCGGGTCGATGTAGCCCGTGTCGGCAAAGCCCGCTCGTTCGTAGAGCCGCAGCGCGGGCGCGTCGCTCCGCTTGACGCACAACTCCACGCAGTTATACTTTCCCTCAGTCCGCAGGCGCGCCAGAATCAACCGCAGCGCTTCGCCGCCGAAACCGCGGCTCTGAAAGCGGGCGTCGATCATAAACTGCTGCAAATCGTAGCAGGCGGGCGCCTCGTCCATGTCCTTCACCAGCGCCAGGCCGACCACGGCGCCGTCGGCTTCGACGGCCCACACGCGGGCGTTTTCCCGGCGATAGAGGTAGCCCCGGGCGAGGATGCCCTCGGCGGTATCGAGGAAGCCCCGCTGCTCCGGGGCGACCGAGAGCGCCCGGGCGGCGAAGAAGTTGCCCTCGTGGATGTCTGTCAGTCGAATCATGGCGGCTCCTTTTCCTTCATGGGGTCGGGCTCACAGGTTTTTTTCCAGCATAAAATCGATCATGCGCTTGGGAAGCGGCGTGTCGCTGTCCATGTTCAGCAGCGCGTCCCGGCTGACCCATCGGAAGTCGACGGTCTCGCCCTCCTGCAGGGTGATGCCCGACTTGTCGCAGTTGGTTTCGCACAGGAAGGCGACGTAGATGGCGTGCCGCTCGGGGCTTGCGACCCGCCCGATTTCGGTCAGTGCCTCCGCGGCGATGCCCGTCTCCTCTTTCAGCTCCCGGAAGGCGGCTTCCAGGGCGGTCTCGCCTCGTTGGGCCGCGCCGCCGGCGCTGGCCTCCCACATGCCGCCGTGGATCTTGCGCGGGTCCCGCCGCATCAGCAGGTAATCACCGTCCGCGTGGCGCACGATGATGTCGCTCACCAGATGATAGACGCCGTCCGGGATGGGCTTGCCCCGCACCAGCGTCACGCCCTCAAGGCGGTTCAGGTCCTTGTCATAGGCGTCCCAAAGCTCCATGTTCTTGTCCTCCAAAAGCGCGGCCAGTTCTCCCGGCAGCGGCGATTCCTTTTCGATGACCTCCCCGGTGACGGGGTGGACGAGGCTTATGCGGGTGGAATGGAGCGCGAAGCGCCCCGGCAGTTCGGGCAATTCCCTGCCGTAGAGGAAGTCCCCGGCCACGGGGTGGCCCAGGTGGGCCATGTGAACGCGGATCTGGTGGGTACGGCCTGTCTCCAGCCGCAGGCGCACCAGGCTGTACCGCTCGCCGGATTCTTCCACTTTATAATGGGTAACGGCGCGCACGCCGTTTTCGCAATCCACGGCGCGTCGCACGGTGGCGCCTTCCGCCTTGGCGATGGGCGCGTCGATGACGCCCTCGCCTTCAAAGCGGCCCTCCACTACGGCCAGGTATTCCCGCAGGAAGCGGTCGGTGTGCAGCTGCCTTTGCAGCCGCTGGGCCGCGTGGGCGTTCTTCGCCGCCGCCATCAGCCCGCTGGTGCCCCTGTCCAGCCGGTTCAGGGGCCGGAACACCAGGCCAGGATAGCGGAAGGCAAGCCGGTTTTCCAGTGTCCCGCCGGGCTGCTTCGGGGAGCATTGGCACGCCAGCGGCGCGGGCTTGTCCAGGATGAGGATGTCCTCGTCCTCGTAGGCGACGTTCACCGGCCCGTCCTCCGGCGCGACCGCCTTGCCCGGCCCGTCCGCCAGCAGCGCCGTTACCTCGTCGCCGGGGCGCAGCTCATGGTTGGCGTGCACCGGCGCGCCGTTCACCAGCAGCCCGTTTTGCGCCTTCAAGGCGTTGAACTGCCCGTAGGATACGCCCATCGCGCCCCGGACGAAGTACTTGACCTTACGCCCGGCGTCGGCAGGCCCCGCGATGGCGGTGAGTTTGCGCATGGTTTACCTCCGGTATAGCGAGGAAAGTGGCGTGGGGAGCGGCCGCATACTGTCGATGCCGGTCCCCCTGATACTTGCTACGAGTATAGCATTAATTGCCCTTCAAATCAAACCCGGGCGCGACAAAAGCTCATAGCGCTTTGCACTATGAGCTTTGCTTACATTTTAAGACCGGCGGCCGAATTACAGGGCGCGCTCAACCTTCTTGCTGCGCAGGCAGCGGGTGCACACGGACATGCGCTGCGGAACGCCATTGACCAGCACGCGAACCTTCTGCGTGTTCGGAGCCCAGGTGCGGCGCGTCTTGCGGTTGGAATGGCTCACGTTGTTGCCGTACACCACGCCCTTGCCGCAGATCTCACAAAACTTTCCCATACTCTATCACACCTCCTTCAAGGATATGTCCACATCAAAACAGTG
>CAMVBO010000357.1 GCA_947165745.1 uncultured Clostridia bacterium
CGAACCCGAACGTGGCGGTGGTGATGATCGCCAACTATCCCTACGCCATCAATTGGATGCAGGAGAATGTTCCGGCCATCCTGTTGAGCGCCAGCGGCGCCCAGGATCTGGGCCATGGCCTGGCGGCGGCCATCTTTGGCGAGGCGAATCCGGCGGGCCGCCTGCCCATGACCTGGTACAGGAGGGACGGCGATCTGCCGCCCCTGGAGGATTACGACCTGATCAACCATCCGCGCACCTATCGCTATTTTGACAAGCCGGTGCTGTATCCCTTCGGCCACGGCCTGTCCTACACCCGCTTTGAATACGATAACCTGCGCGTGGAGCGGCGGGACGGCGGGCTGAAGGTTGCCGTGGATGTGAAAAACGCGGGGGATGTGACCGGCGACGAGGTGGCGCAGCTGTACATCAAGCGGGTGTCCCCCTCCGGCACGGTGCACCCGATCCGCCGCCTGATCGGATTTGAGCGCCTGCGGGATCTGGCACCCGGCGAGGGCCGAAGGGCGGAATTCACCGTGAATCCCTGCGATTTGGAGATCTACATGGAATCGGCGGGCAGAAAGCTGGTGGAGCCGGGAACCTATCGGGTCTATGCCGGCGGCAGCTGCCTGGACGAGCGGGTGGCGGCGGACATCGAGCTTTGAGAGCGGACGCCTCTCGAAGCGCAAGCCATGCTCCCGTTTGCTGGAATTGACCCTTGTCGAAACAGTCCGTTTTCGATATAATGGTATAAAACGCCGAACCCGGGAAAGCAGCCGGGACAGGCGCGCTTGAGCTGCCGGGGAAGCGCTTTGGCCGCGACGCCGGCACAGGGGAAATGCGCAATGATTACGATGATTCTTAAGATGTCGGGGGTCACGCTGCTGTACGTAGTGCTGACCGTGCTGATCTGGAGACAGTGCCAGGGACGGCGGATGACTTGGCCGCGCAAGCTGGTCATCGGCCTGATCTATGGCCTGTGCGCGGTGCTGTCCACCCACTTTGGCGTGGATTACAGCCACATGATGCTGAACGTGCGCGACATGGGGCCGCTCTCGGCGGGCCTGTTCTTCGATCCGGTTTCCGGCATCATCGCCGGCCTGATCGGCGGCATCGAGCGCTATATCGTGGGCACCTACTGGGGCATCGGCAGCTACACCCGTATCGCGTGCAGTGTGTCCACCTGCCTGGCGGGCTTCCTGGCGGCGGCCATGCACGTGTACATATTCAAGCGGAAGAAGCCCTCCGCGATCTACGCCTTCTTCATGGGCGCGGTGGTGGAGGTATTCCACATGTACGTGGTGTTCATCACCCACCGCAACGACATGAGCATGGCCTTCTACGTGGTCAGGACCTGCGCGCCGGCGATGATCGTGTTCACCGGGGTGGGCATGGCGCTTTCCTCCACGGTGCTGCGGGTCATCGCGGGCGAGTGGAAAAACCCCTTTCGCAAGATGCGGGAGGAGGAGGTTCCGGTCTCCCAGCGGTTCCAGACCTGGCTGTTTGCCATGACGCTGTCGATCCTGGTGCTGAACCTGATCCTGTCCTTTGGCGTGCAGACCCAGGCCGCCATACAGAACGCCGATAACACGCTGACTGCGGTATCCGGGGATATCCGGCTGACCTATGAGCGGCTTCGCCAGACCGAGAGGAACACCGACGCGCTGGCGGAGACCACGGCGCTGATGGAGGCGCAGGTCATCGCGGAGGGCGCAAACCTTGCGGGGGGCGTCGAACAAGCGGACGCCGCGTTTCTGGAGCGCATGCGCGGCATCTGCAATTTGCAGGCCGTGATCGCCGTGGATGAGAATGGCCGGATCATCGCCAGCGCGGGGGAATCGCCGGTCTACTCGGGGCTGCTGGCGGAGGTGCTGAACGGCAGCGTGGCGGCGAAGACGGCAAGCCCCTCCGACGCCTGGGTCATCGGCGGCGCGCGCTGTCTGGGCGGCATGATCCAGGTGGCGGTGGACAAGAGCGCCATCGCCTCCGCGCTGAACCTCTCCGGGCTCAACGAGACACTGTCCTTCTTCCATGTGGGCAGCGAGGGTACCTTTGACATCTACCGCGACAGCGGCGCCGTTACGACGGGCGACCACATGGGCGCGTTTATCTCCCAGGAGGACCTGGCTTTCCTTAAGACGCAGCCGACGGAGGTGTGCTTCCGGGCAAAGCTGTTCGGCGTCAATTCGCTGTGCCGCCTGGAGCGGCTGGACGACGGACTGACGCTGCTGGCCCGGCTGCCCATGACGGAGGTTTACGCCGACCGCGACATTCAGACCTACGAATCCGCCTTCGCGGCAATCATACTGTTCGCGGTGATCTACGTGCTGATATCGATGCTGGTGCAGGGCATCGTCGTGAACAACCTGCTGCTGGTCAACCAGTCGCTGGACCGCATCACCAACGGCAACCTGAACGAGGTGGTGGACGTTCGCAAATCCTCGGAATTCGCCTCGCTGTCCGACGACATCAACCACACCGTCAGCGTCCTGAAGGGCTACATCGAGGCGGCGGAGAAGCGCATCGAACAGGAGCTGGAATTCGCGTTCAAGATCCAGGATTCCTCCCTGCCGAAGAACTTTACCTTCTCCAGGGACGACTTTGAGCTCTATGCCACGATGGACCCGGCGAAGGAGGTCGGCGGCGATTTCTACGACTTCTTCTTCGTGGGCCAGGATCGCCTGGCGCTGGTGATCGCGGACGTGTCCGGCAAGGGCATCCCGGCGGCGCTGTTTATGATGCGGGCCAAGACGGCGATCCGGGGCCTGGCCGAGTCCGGACAGACGCCGGCGGAAATCCTCTACCGGGCCAACAACACGCTGTGCGAGGGCAACAAAGCGGAGATGTTCGTCACCGTCTGGCTGGGCATCATCGACCTGGCCACCGGCCGGATGCAGTGCGCCAACGCGGGCCACGAGTTCCCGGCGCTGATGCGCGCGGGTGGCATTTTCGAGCCCCTGCTGGACCGGCACGGCCTGGCCCTGGCGGCCATGGAGAACATGCGCTACAAGGAGTACGAGATTCAACTGAACCCCGGCGACAAGCTGTTCGTCTACACGGACGGCA
>CAMVBO010000358.1 GCA_947165745.1 uncultured Clostridia bacterium
TCTCCTTCACCTCGTCGATGATGACCTCGAAGGTCTTCTTCGGGATCTCCATCACGACGTCGGAGAACATCTGGATGAAGCGGCGATAGCTGTCATACACGAACCGCTCGAACTTGGGGTCGGGGTTGCCGGCGATCAGGCCCGCGGCCACCTCGTCGTTAATGCCCAGGTTCAGGATGGTATCCATCATGCCCGGCATGGAAGCGCGGGCGCCGGAGCGCACGGAAACCAGCAGCGGGTTCTTGGCGTCGCCAAACTTCTTCTCGTTGATCTGCTCGATCTTGGCCAGCGCCTCGTCGATCTGCTTCTGGATGTCGGCGCCGATGGTCTTGCCGTCCTCATAGTAGCGGGTGCAGGCTTCGGTGGTGATGGTGAAGCCCTGGGGCACGGGCATGCCCAGCGAGGTCATCTCCGCCAGGTTGGCGCCCTTGCCGCCCAGCAGGTTCCGCATGGTTGCGTTACCTTCGCTGAAAAGGTACACATACTTCTGCATGGTCTGTCATCCTCCCAATATTTATTGCAAAGGGTTACTTAAAAGCACTTCATTATACACCTTTACGCCACTGTATGCAAGCATCTTTCAGTAAATAATCGCCATTTTATCCATTCCGCGGCCAAAAATACGTCAAAGCCGGTCCTTTTTACCCTTTCAGCGTTGACGGAGGCGGAAAAATGGGGCATAATGGTAGTTGGAAGAGTTTTTGTTTGCGGAGGACAGCATGTCGCACCTCATCGTATCGGTGGATCCGGGCAGTCCGGCGGAACGCGTCGGCATCCGCGCGGGCGATCGGCTCGCGCGCATCGGCGGTGTCACCGTCATCGACTTCATCGACTACCAGGCCCTGTCCGCCCAGCGCCGGCTGACGGTGCAGGTGCTGCGGGACGGGAAGCCGATGGACGTGTCCATCCGCAAGGACGAGTATGCCCCCCTGGGCATGAACTTTTCCACGCCCATGATGTCCGGCACCCGGCTGTGCTGCAACAAGTGCCTGTTCTGCTTTGTGGACCAGCTGCCGGATTGCGCCCGCGACACCATGCGGGTGAAGGACGACGACTGGCGCATGAGCCTGATGATGGGCAACTACGTGACGCTGACCAACGTGTCCGACGCGGAGCTGGACCGCATCGTCGCGCGGCACTGCTCGCCCCTGTACATCTCCGTGCACTGCACCGACCCGGACCTGCGCACCCACGTGCTGGGCACGCCCCGGGCGCGGCGGCTGATGGGGCAGCTGAAAAAGCTCTCCGACGGCGGCGTGGAGTTTCACTGCCAGTGCGTGCTGTGCCCCGGCATCAACGACGGTGACGCCCTGGACCGGACGATCCGGGAGCTGTCCGCCCTGCCCGGCGCGCGTTCGCTGGCGCTGGTGCCCGTGGGGCTCACCGGCCATCGGGAGGGCCTGACGGAGCTGCGCACCTATCGCCCGGAGGAGGCCAGGGCCGTGGTGGCGCTGGCGGAGGCCTGGCGGGAAAGGCTGCTTGAGCGGCGCGGCACTCGCTTCGTGTTCCCCTCGGACGAGTTCTACCTGCAGGGCGGCTGCCCCATTCCCCCGGACGAGGCCTACGAGGGCTACGAGCAAATCGACGACGGCGTGGGGCTGCTGCGGCTGCTGGACGCGGAGTATCAGGACGCCTGGCGGCAGCTGCCGGAGGCCATGCGCCGGGCGACGCCCGGCGGCGTGAAGCTGGCCATCGCCTGCGGGAAATCCGCCGGGGACTTTATTCGCAAAATGTTGCAGGATTATCCCGTTTCCGGCGCGAATATCTCCGTATACGCGCTGGAAAACACCTACTTCGGCCCCACCGTCACCGTCTCCGGGCTCATCACCGGCGGCGATTTGACGCGGCAGATGGCGGGCGTGGACTGCGAGGCGGTGCTGATCACCACCGTCATGCTCCGGGACGACGAAATCTTTCTGGACGACATGACCCTGGACGAGGCCGTCCGGCGCCTCGGCAAGCCTATCGTGCCCGTGGGGCGGCGGGGCGAGGACCTGCTCAATACCATATTGGAGCTGAGCGGGTCGGAAATCCGGATTGAGTGACGAAGTTTACATCTATTTGATGTTGGAGGTTTATACTATGTCTAAGCCCTTGGTGGCCATCGTGGGCCGGCCCAACGTGGGCAAGTCCACCTTCTTCAACCAGATGGTGGGCAAGCGCATCGCCATCGTGGAGGACACCCCGGGCGTCACCCGCGACCGGGTGTACGCCGACTGCGAGTGGCAGAACTACAGGTTCACCCTGATCGACACCGGCGGCATCGACCCGAACAGCGACGATCCGCTGCTCTCCCAGATGCGCCGCCAGGCGGAGATCGCCATCGAGACCTGCGACGTGATCCTGTTCTTCGTGGACGGCAAGGCCGGCATGACCGCCGACGACGAGGACGTGGCCGACATGCTGCGCAAGAGCGGAAAGCCCGTGATGCTGGTGGTCAACAAGATCGACAACGTCAAGCGGATGGACGACATCTACGAGTTCTACAACCTGGGCATCGGCGATCCCATCGGCGTGAGCAGCGTGAATCTGCTGAACTTCGGCGATCTGCTGGAGGCGCTGTGCAAGCTGTTTCCCGACCCGGACGCCGAGGAGGAGGACGTGGGCGCCATCCAGATCGCCGTGGTGGGCAAGCCCAACGTGGGCAAGTCCAGCCTGGTGAACCGAATCCTGGGCGAGGATCGGGTGATGGTCTCCGACATCGCCGGCACCACCCGGGACGCCATCGACACCCGCTTCACCGACGACGGACAGGACTTTGTCATCATCGACACCGCCGGCATCCGGCGCAAGCGGGCCATCGAGTATCAGTCGCTGGAGCGCTTCTCCATCGTCCGGGCGCTGGCGGCCATCGACCGCTGCGACGTGGCGCTGCTGCTGATCGACGCCACCCAGGGCGTCACCGAACAGGACAGCAAGATCGCCGGCTACGTGGACGAGCAGGGCAAGGCGGCCATCATCGTCATCAACAAGTGGGACGCCGTGGAAAAGGACACCAAGACCATGGACAAGTTCGTCAAGGAGGTTCGCGAGAACCTGAAGT
>CAMVBO010000359.1 GCA_947165745.1 uncultured Clostridia bacterium
ACGCCGAGCATCTGGAGGCCGTGCACGGCGTGGGCCCGCACACCATCAGCGTGCCCCGCGTCAAGCGCGCCGACGACATCGACCCGGATGCGTTTGACAACGGTATCGACGACGAGACCTTTACCAAAATCGCCGCCTGCATCCGACTGGCCGTGCCCTACACGGGCATGATCGTATCCACCCGGGAGAGCGAAGCGGTGCGCGCGCGATTGCTGCAAGTGGGCATCAGCCAGGTCAGCGGCGCGAGCCGAACCTCCGTGGGCGGCTATACCGAAGAAGAGCGCCCCCACGACACCGAGCAGTTTGACGTGTCCGATCAGCGGACGCTGGATGAAGTGGTGCGCTGGCTGATGGAAACCGGCCACATTCCCTCCTTCTGCACGGCCTGCTATCGCGCGGGACGCACGGGAGACCGGTTTATGAGCCTGTGCAAGAGCGGGCAGATTTTGAACTGCTGCCACCCCAACGCGCTGATGACCCTGGCGGAATACCTGGTGGATTACGCCAGCGACCAGACGCGACAGGTCGGCTGGAAAATGATCGCCGAAGAGCTGAACCGCATTCCCAAGGAAAACGTGAGAAAGATCGCGGAGGAGAATATCGAGGCCATCAAGGACTCCAACCGAAGGGATTTCAGGTTCTGATGAAAAAACACTGCCTGTCACATGACAAGCGGTGTTTTTATATTCCCTGTATCTTCAGCCAAAAACCTCTGGCACTCCGTGCTGCCTCTCCTTGCGCAGGGGAGACTTAGAAACGTGCTAAGGCTGCGGCGTCGCCTCCGGCAGAACCGGCAATTCCCCCAGTATCGCCAGCGTCTCCTCCGCCGTGAACAGCTCCAGCACCACCTGGTTGGGCAGACAGATAATCATATTGCCGAGGACGCGCTCGGGGATGTTTTCAAGCGTCACCTCGCCCTGACCCATGCAGTCATGGTTTTCGCAGGTGGCGTCTTCCATGTACACGCCGTCTGGCATCAGATGGATCAGGTTCAACGACTGCGTGCCGTCCATCTTAATCTGCACCAGAGGGAAAGTCGTGTCCTCCTCGACCGGCAGGGGCAGCCAGCCCGACCGGGTGGCGGTGCTCACCCGCACATAGCCCGCGGGCATGGCGGGGCTTACCTCCGCTATAGCGCAGGAACCCAGGATCGCGAGCATCAGCAATAAGGCCAGTTTTTTCACGGTTGTATGCGCCTCGAATTATCAATCATTCTCGTGCTTGTTCTCCCAGTGGATGAGCAACGTCATGGCCGCACGCATCAACAGCACCGCGCAGGTCATGCCCACGTCCTTCCAGTCGGGGGTGACGATAGTCTTTAAAATCTCGCTGCCCAACAGGAAGGTGAGCGCGGTGGAGATGCCGTCGTACAGTATATGCTTGCTCTTGTGTTTGTCCTTGAACAGGCAGATCAGCGCCCTCACCGCCGCAATGAGCAAAATGACCACGCCCACGGCCTCGAAGGCCAGTATGCCATATTGCACGGCAGTTGAAAAGATGCGCTCCAAAGTTTCGTACATGTTCATTCTCCTTGCAAAAGTCTTTGGTGCAAAAGGGTTTCAATCCATCATATACTTGTCCGCCCCGCTGGTGGTGCGAATCGTCCGGTCACGGGCGATGAACGCGGCCTCCACCCCGTCGATGGACTCGATCAACGCCATGCCCTCGTCCATGCCCAGGGCAAAGGCCGCCGTGGCCAGCGCGTCGCCCCACATGGAGCTGTCGGAAAAAATCGTCACTGAGGCCAGCTCGTTGTCCACCGGCCAGCCGGTGTGCGCATCGAGGATGTGGTGGTAATATCGGCCGTCCAGCTCAAAACCGCGCTCGTAAATGCCGCTGGTGACGGTGGAGCCACCGAAGTTCCTGGCCACGGCCATATACGCGCCGGTGGGCTTGTCGATATCCTGGACGCCCACCTTCCATGGGCTGCCGTCCGGCTTTTCGCCGATGGCCACGATGTTGCCGCCGAAGGACAGTATGGCGCTTTTCACACCCCGGTCGATCAGATACTGCTTGACGGCGTCGGCGATATAACCCTTGGCAATGCCGCCCAGGTCGATCATCATGCCCTCGGGCAGGGCGACGGTATCCCCCTCCACCTTCACCTTTGCATAATCGATCCGACTGGCCGCCGCTTCCAGCACGCCCGCGTCCGGCAGCTGATGCCGGCCGGAAGTAAAGTCCCACAGCGTCGAGGCCGGCGCGATGGTAATGTCGAAAGCACCGCCGGTCATTTCGCTGACCTGACGGGCGGTGTTGATGATTTCCAGCGTCTCCCCGGAGACGGCCACCGGTTCGCCGCCGGCGTGGTTCACCCGCCAGACGTCGCTGCCTTCCCTGGTCCTGGAAAGCATCGCCTCATAGCGCCCGCACTCCTCAAGGGCGTCCTTGAGAACCTGCGCGTCGTCCACGTAGGCCGTCAGCGTGATGACCGTGTCCAGGTAGAAGCCAACGGCGGACTCCTTCTTTGGCTCTGCCTTCGCGCATCCGGTCAGCGTCGGTATCACCGTCAGCAGCAGCGCCAGGAGCAGCGCCGCGCCTTTCATTCCCTTCATGCAGCATTTCCTTTCCACGAAACTATACGCGCAATCGCAGCGCCATAAAAACACGCTGGGCGACCACGCCCGTGAGGCAGCCCACCACCGATCCGATGCCCACCAGCACCGGAAGGTACGTGAACATCAGCTGCGGCGTGCGCAGCATGGCGCTGGCGGCCAGGATCTGGCCAATGTTGTGGGCCACGGCGCCGGCCAGCGACGTGCCCAGCACGCCCCATTCCGGCTTTTTGCGAATGGCGATGAACGCCGCGAAGGCAGCGGCCCCCGCCAGGGCGATCAGCAGCATGCACCACAGCATCTGGCCCTTCGGCGCGGGGTTGCGCGCGAGCATGAGCAGATCGCTGGCAAAGGCCAGCACACCGATCGCCAGCGCGCCGATCTTCGCGTTTTTGCGCACCAGAAGCATGACGATCAGGCTGAGCACGCCGCCGGTCAGGCTGTAAATGATGGCGCTCATGGAGCCGAACATGAA
>CAMVBO010000360.1 GCA_947165745.1 uncultured Clostridia bacterium
GTGGGCTATGAGCTGATCAAGCTGGCGGGCCGGTACGACAATTTCTTCACCCGCATCATCTCGGCTCCCGGCAAGTGGCTGCAGCACATCACCACCCGCGAGCCCGACGACAGCATGATCGAATGCGCCATCGCCGCCATGGAAAAGGTCATTCCCGAGGACGGGAGCGACAACTGGTGACGCACAGACGGGGCGCCGCAGGCGCTTCTGACAAAAAAACGTCCTTCGCTTTCCTGGAGGTTTTCCCAGGGGGTGAAGGACGTTTTTTGCGCCCCGGCGAACGGCGGATGCCCGCGCCGTTTCACTGGCCGTCGGCCGCCAGGCGCTTCTGCACATCCGCCCGCGTCCAATCGCCCGCCGTGCCGACGCGCTGCACGCACAGGGAGGCGGCGGCGTTGGCGAACCGGCCGCAGTCCGCGAAGGAGCGGCCCTCGTTGAGCGCGGCGATGAATCCGGCGGCAAAGATGTCGCCCGCGCCGGTGGTGTCCACGGGCACGATGCCGGGCACGGCGGGAAGGTGGTGACGCTCGTTCGCGCAGGCCAGCAGGCAGCCCGCGCCGCCCAGCTTGATGACCGCGTGCCCGACCCCCGCGTTCAACAGCGCGTCCGCCATGGCGTCCGGGTCGTCCTCGCCGGTGAGCATCGCGGCCTCGTCCCGGTTCGGGAAGAAGTAGTCCAGGCGGGACAGGGCGGGGCCGGCTTCCCGCAGGGTCTCGCCGCGCTTGGGCCGGGTGGTGTCCGCGCAGAGGGTCACGCCCCGGGCCTTCAGCCGGTCAAAGAGCGCCGCGGTGTCCGGCAGCGAGAGCAGCGGCGACACGAACAGGCTCGCCAGACTGGCGATCTTCACGCCCTCAAACGCTTTTAGATCCAGCGCGGGCAGTATGTCCGCCAGGGATAGCCTGCGCAGGCTGCCGCTGCGGCTGGTGAGAAAGCGGCGCTCCCCGTCCGCGCCCACCAGAACGACGTTGATGCCGGTGTCCAGCCCGGGCACGCGCCTGATGCCGCTTCCGTCCACGCCCGCCTCCGCCAGGGTTTTCAGGATAAAATCGCCGGGGACGTCCTCGCCCAGCACGCTGACCAGCATCGGCTTTGCGCCCAGCCGCGCCAGCGCCAGCGCTTCGTTCAGCGCGTCGCCGCCCGGCGCCATGGCGATGCGCTCGAGCGGCGTGGAGTGGGCCTTGAACACCGCCGCGTCCACCGGGGCCAGCGGGATGTCCACGATCGCGCCGCCGATGACGGCGACGGAGGGGGATGCTGTCATGGGGGCCTCCTTTGGGGAGATAGGAGCTTCAGAGGGAAGGGTTCAGCGCTGAACTGCCGCGGCAATGCTTTCCAGGGCCATTATGAACGCCGCCGCTCAGTCCTGCGGCTTCCTGTAGAACCGCCCGGTGAGGGAGTCGGTGCGCTGGGTGTTGATGAAGGCGTGGGGGTCCACCTGGCGTACGTCGTGCACCACTCGGCGGATGTCGTCGCCGGACAGCACGGTGTAGATCATGCTGCGCGGCTCGTTGCGATAGAGCCCCGTGCCATGAAACAGCGTGGCGGCGTGGTGGGTGGTGTCGCGGATGATGGCGTAGACCGATTCGGGCTCGTCGGTGACGATCCAGACGGTCCTGTGCTGATAGCGCCTGAACAGCGTGTGCAGCGCCTGGGTGGTACAGAACTGAAAGATCATGGAATACAGCGCCCGCTCCCAACCGAACAGCAGCCCCGCCGCCGCCAGCATCACGATGTTGCCGCCCAGGATGATGTTGAAGGCGTCGCGCCCGCTCTTTTCCGCCAGGTAGATGCTGATGAAGTCGGTGCCGCCGGTGCTGGCGTCGGCCCGCAGGCACAGCGAGATCGCCAGCCCGTTCACCAATCCGCCGAACACGCTGCACAGCAGCGGGTCCTGGGAAAAGGCGTAGACGGGGACCAGGTCCGTCAGCACGCTGCTGATGGCCACCGCCAGCATGGACAGCACCGCGAACTTCTTGCCGATGTAGCGGAAGCACAGCGCCGCCGCGATGAAGTTCAGCGTCACGCTGAGCGCCGAATAGGGCGGCGTGAAGCCCAGGTAGCGCTGGCAGCACTCCTGGATCAGCAGGGAAAGCCCGGTAAAGCCGCCGGGAAACAGGCCCGCCGGCCGCGCGAAGCACACCAGACCGAGGGCATAGATCGTCGCGCCGGCGACGATGAGCAACAGCCGCCGCCACAATGGACGCTGTCTTGGGGGCATGGGATCACAACCTTCCACATTACTCCCATTATTCTACCTTTTCTATGAAAAATTCGCAAGGTCTTTTCTTTTCCATTACATTATGCTATAATGGTATATCCTTTATGCGCGGGAGTCTTGTGCGCGTGGGATATGGTTTTCTGACCCGGAGGATTTTTCTATGGAACATTTGAGGGAACTTGAGCAGGAGCAGGCCTATACGGTGCGGGTGCAGCAGCTGCTGCTGGCGCTGATCGAGCGGGCCCAGGTCATCTCCAACGACCACCTGCAATCCATACAGGCCATCGTGGCCGACGCATGGGAGGACCTGCGCGTGAAGCCCACGGCCCTCTCAGAGGAGGACCTGGAGCAGCTTTCCACCGAGGTGGACCGCTTCGTGGTGCGCCGCCAGTTTGCCGACAGCATGGCCCAGCGCTCCCGGCGGATGCTGATGAACCCCTTTTTCGCCCGGGTGGACTTCGTCGAACGGGGCGAGGAAAAGGTCGAAAAGATCGTCATCGGCCTCTACAGCCTGAAGGACGAGAAGGGCGAGCTGCTGGTGCACGACTGGCGCGCCCCCGTCTGCAGCCTGTACTACGACGCCATGCCCGGCGAGGCGAAGTACGAAAGCCCCTCCGGCGAAATCTGGGGGCAGCTTACGCTGAAGCGCCAGTATCGCATGGAAGACGGGCGGCTGAAATACTTTGTGGACACCCAGCTGAACATCGACGACGCCATGCTGCTGGACATCCTGTCCGGGGCTACCAGCCGGCACATGCGCCAGATCGTGGCCACCATCCAGGCCGAGCAGAACGCCGCCATCCGCC
>CAMVBO010000361.1 GCA_947165745.1 uncultured Clostridia bacterium
GCGTGGCGGACGACCCGGGCATGCACTCCAGCCAGAACGAGCAGGACAGCCGCCATTACGCCATCGCGGCGAAGCTGCCCATGCTGGAGCCGTCGGACTCCGCCGAGTGTTCCGCCTTCGTGGGCGAGGCTTACGACATCTCCGAGCGGTTCGACACCCCGGTGATCCTGCGCACCTGCACCCGGGTGGCCCATTCCCAGTGCCTGGTGGAGCTGCACGACCGCGTCGAGCGGGCCATCAAGCCCTATGAGAAGAACCCGCAGAAGAACGTGGCCGCCCCGGCCAACGCCGTCAAGCGCCACATCGAGGTGGAAAAGCGCCTGCTGGAAATGCAGGCTTTCGCCGAGACCACGCCCCTCAACCGCGTGGAGATGGGGGACACCTCCGTGGGTTTCGTCACCTCCGGCACCTGCTATCTCTACGTGAAGGAGGCCTTCCCGAAGGCCAGCGTGCTGAAGCTGGGCATGGTGAACCCGCTGCCGGTTCAGAAGATCCGCGATTTCGCGGACAAGGTGGATCGACTGATCGTGGTGGAGGAGCTGGACGGCGTCATCGAGCGCCACCTGCGCATGAACGATATCCGCGTGGACGGCGGCAAGGACCTGTTCGGCTATCTGGGCGAGCTTTCCCAGAACAAGCTGCGCGCCGCCATGGGCGAGGCGCTGCCGAAGTTCACCGCCTATGACGAGGCCGTGCCCGGCCGTCCGCCGGTGATGTGCCCCGGCTGCCCCCATCGCGGGCTGTTCACGGTGCTTTCCAAGTTGAAGCTCACCGTGCTGGGCGACATCGGCTGCTATACCCTGGGCAGCGGCGCGCCGCTGAACGCGGTGGACAGCGTGCTGTGCATGGGCGCCTCCATCGGCATGGCCCACGGCTTTACCAAGATCCTGGGCGAGGAGGCCGCGCGCAAGTCCGTGGCCGTCATCGGCGACAGCACCTTCATGCACTCCGGCATCACCGGCGTGGTGAACCTGGCCTACAACAAGTCCATCGCCACGGTGCTGGTGCTGGACAACTCCATCACCGGCATGACCGGCCACCAGCAGAACCCCACCACGGGGCTGACGCTGAAAAACGAGCCGACCTATCCCATCAAGATCGAGGACGTCTGCCGCGCCATGGGCGTGGAGCGCGTGCGGGTGGTGGATCCCCAGGACATGGCCGCCACAGAGGCCGCCATTCGGGAGGAAATCGCCGCCGACGCCCCCAGCGTGATCATCGTGCGCCGGCCCTGCGCGCTGCTGAAATACGTGAAGCACAACCCGCCGCTGTCCATCGACGCGGACAAGTGCAAGGGCTGCCGCAGCTGCATGAAGATCGGCTGCCCGGCGATTCGCTTTACTGACAAAAAGGCATCGATCGACCCCACCATCTGCGTGGGCTGCGGGCTGTGCGAGCAGATGTGCAAATTCGGCGCGTTCAAGGGAGGCGAAAAGGCATGAAGACCACTTCCATTATGATCGTCGGCGTGGGCGGGCAGGGCACTCTGCTGGCCTCCAAGCTGCTGGGCAGCGTGCTGCTGGGCGCGGGCTATGACGTGAAGCTGAGCGAGGTTCACGGCATGAGCCAGCGCGGCGGCAGCGTGGTGACCTATGTGAAGTACGGCGACAAGGTGTATTCGCCCATCGTGGACCAGGGCGAGGCCGACTACATCCTCTCCTTTGAGATCCTGGAGTCCGCCCGCTGGATTTCCTATCTGAAGGAGGGCGGCCACCTGATCACCAACACCCAGAAAACCTGGCCCATGCCCGTCATCACCGGCGCGATGGCCTATCCCGAGGGCATCGTGGAGAAGCTTACGGCCATGGCGGACGTCACCGCCGTGGACGCGCTGGCCCTGGCCGAACAGGCCGGCAGCGCCAAGGCCGTGAACGTGGTGCTGATCGGCGTGCTGTCCAAGCGCATGGATATTCCCGAGGCGGTCTGGCTGAAGGCCATCGAGGAGACCGTCCCGGCGAAGTTCCTGGAGTTGAACAAAAAGGCGTTTGAGCTGGGAAGGCAAGCGGGTTAATTCACCGATACAGGCGCGGAGTTGTAATGCTTCCGCGCCTGTGTTATAATATAGTTGAGGAGTTTATCGGAAGGGAAGTGAGCGTATGGCGCTGCCCGCTTGGGTTGTTGAAAAATGGGATCAGTTAAGCCGTGAAAACCAGGATCAGGCGCGCGACTATATCGAGCGGCTTTTGCACCAGCAGAACAGCGAAGCGAAGAACCCCATGCGCAAGCTGGGTCCGTTGAAGGATCGCTTTGAGTTCATTGCCGATGATTTTAACGCGCCAATCGATGATTTCCGGGAGTATATGTGATGAAGTATCTTTTGGACACCTGCGCTTTGATCGATATCGTCTTTTCCCCGGAGCGGCTTTCCGCCGCTGCCGAGCGCGTGATAAGCGGCGACAGCGCGCTTTTTGTCAGTATCGCTTCCTTCTGGGAGATCATGGTGAAGCAGCAGATCGGAAAGCTGGGCGTCAAGGAAACCAGCGCGCAGGAATTGGCGGCGATTTGCCATGAATTGGACATTGGCATCATGCAGACGCGGGTGGAGCATGTGGATTTGATTCGATCGCTTCCCCGATTCAAGGATCACGGCGACCCGTTTGATCGCCTCATTATTTGTCAGGCGATGTACGAGCAATTGCCCGTCATTACTTCGGATGAGAAATTTGCCCGTTACGACGTCGAAGTCGTGTGGTGAAACCGGAAAGAAAGCCTCGCCGCGAAGGCCTGTAGGATGGACACGGCGCAGTAATTGAATACCGTACAGATCCTGACGCTACGCTAGGCATGCTTAGCGTAGCGTCAGGATCTGTACTTTTGTTCCAGCCACACTTGCCATCAATTTGAAGCAAATATAACCGTAAATTTGCAATCCCCTCTCACGGAATGACAGGCACGCATGGTATAATTAATTTGTACAATTATACGGGGGACAAGGCCGATTCTGTTCCGCAGCTCGATGATCCGCTGCGGCTCCTTCATCGTCAGGGGAACG
>CAMVBO010000362.1 GCA_947165745.1 uncultured Clostridia bacterium
GCATCATGGCGGTGCGGCGGAAGATGGTGCGGATGCGGGCCTTGACCTCCAGGATATTGAAGGGCTTGGTCATGTAGTCGTCCGCGCCGTATTCCAGGCCCAGAATCTTGTCCATATCGTCGCCCTTGGCGGTGAGCATAATGATGGAGACATTGCTGCGCTCCCGGATGCGCTGGCAGACTTCGATGCCGTCGACCTTCGGCAGCATCACGTCCAGCAGCACCAGGTCGTACTGTCCCGCGAAGAACTTGTTTATGGCTTCTTCGCCGTCGGCGGCGGAATCCGTCTCATAGCCATCCTGCTCAAGAGAATATTTCAAACCTTTGACAATTAAGGGCTCGTCATCCACAATCAAGATCCGCTTGGGCATGGTTTATCCTCCTCTGAAGCCGTTGTAACAATGATTTGTATGAGTATGACATTACATTTTCACGATTTTGTTATTATTATAAACGATTCCTGACATGATTTCAAGTTGTTTTTTTTAAATGTTAGGTTTTTATAGCTGCGCTGTACAAAATCCGTTTCTGGTGATATGATATATAGTGAGCCGTGATATCGGCTAAAGCATCCGCCGGGCGACCGGCGGCAGCAAGGAGATACCAATGACGCCGTACAGAAGAGTCCTCGCGGCAATGATCGCCGCTTTCATATTGCTTCTCGCGCCGGCCCGGGCGGAGATGGATCTGACACCCTATGACAGAAACGCGCCTGAAAACCTGATGCCCGGGCATCTGTATGCCGAGGCCGCGCTGCTCATCGACCGCGACAGCGGCGAAGTGCTGTTCAGCAAGAACAGCAAGGTGCGCATGTTCCCGGCCAGCACCACCAAGATCATGACCCTGCTGCTGGGCATCGAAAGCGGCATCAGTCTGGATAAAATGGTGACGATCCCCGCCGAGGCCGGAAATGTGCCCGCCGGCAGCTCCGTGATTCCGGTGAAGCCGGGCGATGAGATGAGCTTTAGGGATCTGCTCTACAGCTTCATGCTCACCTCCGGCAACGACGGCGCCAACGCCGTGGCAGTGCTGGTGGACGGCAGCCTGGACGCCTTCGTCAGCCACATGAACGCCCGGGCGCAGGAGCTGGGCCTGGAGGGTACCCACTACGTCAACGCCCACGGCTATCATGACACCGCCCACTATACCACCGCCCAGGACCTGGCGTCGCTGGCCCGGGTGGCCATGGAAAACGAAATCTTCCGGGACGTGGTGGCCCAGCCCAAGTGGAGCGTGACCGTGACTCGGGGCGGCGTGACCAAGACCGCCGACGTCGTCTCCCGCAACAGTTTGCTCCAAAGCGGCACGAAATATTACTATCCCGATTGCAATGGCATCAAGACCGGCCATCACGGCAAGGCGGGCTGGTGCTTCGTCGGCTCCGCGGAGCGGGACGGCATGCGCCTGATCTGCGTGGTGCTGAACTGCGCCCAGGAGGACGAAAAGTGGTATGACGCCGCGAGACTGTTCGAGTACGGCTTCACGCGCTATGCCGACGTGCCCGCCGCGGAGCTGCTGCCCCGGGCGGCGCGGGCGTTCAACACTGTGCAAATCGAGGAGGCCGCCGACGGGGTGGAAACCCTGGAGTTGCACCTGTACGACGTCAGCGACGGCGGCGCCACGGTGAGGACCATCGGGGACAGCGAAGCGGCGCTGGATTCCCGCGCCGAGCAGATGGCCCAGAGCGCTGAAATCACCTGGACCCGCGCGCTCAAGGCGCCCGTGGGCGAGGGGGAGATCATGGGCAACGTCCGCTGCGCCCTGCCCGACGGCGGCGAGGTGAAGGCGCTGCTGGTGGCCGCCCGCGCGGTGGCCGCCCCGGCCACGCCCGAGCCCGTGATCGTCACCGAGGCGCCCAGGCCGGCGGTGACTGAGGCAGCGGACGAACTGCCTGCGCAAAATCCCGAGCCCGTGCCGGCCCCTGCCGACAGCGGCAACGCGCCGCTGTTGATCATCGGCCTGCTGGTGCTGCTGCTGATTTGCGCCGTGGCGGCGGTTTTCGCTGTCAACAGCGCGCACAGGCGCAAGGCGCGCAGGCGCAGGCACGCCCACAGAAAGGGAACCGGGCGATGACCGTTTGCGTCTCAACCGTGAACGCGCCCGTGACGATACGATATTCTGACTTGAAGTCGATGTGAGGTAATCCGATGCTCCGACCCATCCGATGGCTGAGCCTGCTCCTGGCCGCCGCGCTGGCGCTGCTGTGCGCGATGCCGGCCCTGGGGGAGGAGTCGCCCTCCGATTACAACCGCAACGTGCCGCAGCTTCTGCGCGAGGGACACCTCTATGCCCAGGCGGCGGTGCTCGTGGACGCCAGCAACGGCGACGTTCTGTTTTCCAAGAACGCCCGCCAGCGCATGTATCCCGCCAGCACCACCAAGGTGATGACCCTGATGCTGGCGCTGGAGAGCGGCATCGGCATGGATACCACCATCGTCATTCCCAAGCAGGCCAATGAAATTCCGGCGGACAGCTCGCTGGTGCCGGTGTTCCCCGGCGACGTGATGACCTTTCGGGATCTGCTCTACGGCTTCATGCTCACCTCCGGCAACGACGGCGCAAACGCCGTGGCCGTGCTGGTCAGCGGCAGCGTGGACGCCTTCGTGGACAGGATGAACGCCCGAGCAGCAGAGCTGGGCTGCGAAAATACCCACTTCGCCAATCCCCACGGCTACCACGATCCGAACCACTGGTCCACAGCCATGGACCTGGCGAAGATCGCCAGCGCGGCCGTGCAGATGGACGCCTTTCGCCAGATCGTGTCCGCGCCCAGCTATACCATGACCATCACCCGCAACGGGTCTCCCCAGGAGATTCGCGTCACCAATACCAACGCGCTGCTCAAAAAGGACCACACCTATTACTATCCCGACGCCATTGGCGTCAAGACCGGCTATCACAGCGCCGCGGGCCAGTGCTTCATCGGCGCGGCGGAGCGGGACGGCGTGCGCTTGGTGACGGTGGATCTGCACGGCTCGGCCAACATTGAAAA
>CAMVBO010000363.1 GCA_947165745.1 uncultured Clostridia bacterium
CCGCAGGAGATGGCCCCGCGCTGGGGCACCGGCGCGCCGGTGGCGGCGTGCTCGCAGATCAGACCCTTCACCCGGATGTAGGACAGGAAGGGTTCCTTCGGCGCGAAGCACTGTTCCCGCACCGTCAGCTCGATCAAATGCTCCTCGGGGCTGTCGTCCCCGGGCAGGCGGAAGTGCACGATCTGGCCGTTGGCCTCCACCCAGTAAGCGCCCTCAACCTCGGCCAACTGGCGATAGAGCGCCACCTGCTTGAGCGGCCTTCCGTCGCAGAACACGCAGCCCCGGCGGTTCAGGTAGGTGGTCATGTCGGTCTTGTCGTATTCGATGAACAGCCGATCGTGCAGTATGTTCACCGCGCAGAAGGGATTATAGCCCCGGAACATGTCCGGGTCGAGCTCGTGGGCCCACACCTTCACGTTTTCCGGGCCGCTGTGCTCCCCGGGAAAGCGCAGCCGCCAGCCGGTGCTGGGGCGGAAGTCCCGAACCGGCTCGGAGGCGCGGATGATGACGGGGCCATCGCCAAAAGCCTCATAGCTGATGATGTGCTCCGGGTCCGTGCCGCCGCGGACGGGACGCACGCACTCCCGGTACAGCCCGCCATGGATCAACACGCAGGTGCCGGGCGTGGCGATCTGCGCCGCCCGGTCGATGGTCTTCAGCGGCGCGCCCTCGCTGCCGTCGTTGTCGTCCGAGGCGATCGGCGCGTCGCAGCTCACGTGCAGCGTCCGGTCAAATATCGGCTCACGTTCCCAGAATTCAAACTCTCTGCCGTCCGGCAGCAATGCGGTGAGATCCCTCATCTTTCCCCGCTCCTTTCAGTATCCTCGTCTGTGGGGCATGAATCCAGCAGCGCCTTCGCCCGCCTCAGGATGGGCAGCTCCCGGTTGGCGACGAGCCGGCCCAAGCGGGTATTCGACCGCCGCTCGTACTCCGTCACAGCGTCTTCATAGCTCAGCTTCAGCGTGGACAGGTGGAAGCTGTCGATCTCGTCCTGCGTCAGATGTTTTTCGCCCAGCGAACGGACGGCGCAGAGAAAGTAATGATTGATGTTGTGGCGGTGGATCAGGTTGTAGTAGTCGCTGACCACGCCGATCTTCGCGAGGATATCCACCTCCGCGCCCAGCTCCTCCCGAAGCTCCCGGCGGATCGCCTCCTCCAGCGCCTCCCCGTGCTCCGCGCCTCCGCCCGCGGTCTCGATCAGGGTGGCCGCGCCGAAATCATCGTCCCGCACGGCGCGCACGAAGTAATAGTACCCGGCGTCATCCACCACGATGGCCCGGGTGATCGTCCTGTCGTGGTCGGTATATGTAAAGGGCCATTGGTCGTCCGTCAGTTCAAGCATGATCCGGGGCATGTCGATCATTGCGCCTCGCCCCCCTCTTCATCAAACGGCTCGTCGGCGGGCTGCTGGCCCCAGATGTACCTCTCCAGCTCACTGACGCCCACCTCCTCTTCATGCAGCAGCGCCTTGGAGAACTGGGTCTCGTAAAGCTCGCGATAGACACCGTCCCGGGCCACCAGCTCCTTGTGCTGGCCGCGCTCCACGATCCGACCGTCCTTCACCACCAATATCTCGTCCGCCGCCAGGATCGTGGACAGCCGGTGAGCGATCAGTATGCTGGTGCGGCTCTGGATGATGGGATCGATGGCCTCCTGGATCTTCTGCTCGGAGATGGAGTCCAGCGCGGAGGTGGCCTCGTCGAAAATGAAGATCGTCGGGTTTTTGAGCAGCACCCGGGCGATGGACAGCCGCTGCTTTTCACCGCCGGACAGCTTGAGGCCCCGATTGCCCACCATGGCGTCCAGGCCCTCGGGCTGGTTGACCACGAAGTCCCAGATGTTGGCCTTCTTCAGGGCGGCCTCCATGTCGGCCTCGGTGGCGTCCGGCCGGGCGTAGAGCAGGTTTTCCCGGATGGTGCCGTTGAACAGGTAGGTCTCCTGGCTGACCACACCCACCTGGGCGCGCAGAAAGCCCAGATCCAGCTTGCGCACATCCGTGCCGTCGAAGGTCACACGGCCCTCGTCCACGTCGTACAGCCTGGGAATCAGGTTGATGATGGTGCTCTTTCCGGAGCCGGAGGGCCCCACGATGGCCACGCTGTGCCCCGCCTCCAAAGTAAAGTTCACGTCCTTCAGCACCGGCCTGTCCTTCTCGTAACCAAAGCCCACGTGCTCGAAAGCCAGGTTGCCCTCGGCGGATTTGGGCGTGACGGCGTCCGGGGCGTTCTGAATCTCCACCGGGATGTCAAAGTAATCGAAGATGCGGGTGAACAGCGCCATGGAGCGAATCCAGTCCACCTGGATATTGAGCAGACTGTTCACCGGCATATACATCCGGCCCAGCAGCGCCACCAGCACAGTGATATCGCCGATGGTCAGGTCCGCGCCGTGGCGGATCATCAGTATGCCGCCCACCAGATAGATCAACATCGGGCCGATACTGGTGAAGGTAGACAGGATGACCCGGAACCAGCGCCCGGCCATGCTCTCGCGGATGTTCAGGCGGATCATTCGCCCGTTGGCTTCCTCGTAGCGCTGATATTCGTACTTCTCCTTGCCGAACAGCTTGCTGAGCAGCTGGCCGCTGACGGACAGGGTCTCGTTCAGTATGCCGTTGATCTCGTCGTTGCAGGCCTGGGATTCGTTGGCGAACTTCCAGCGGGTCTTGCCGGCGCGGCGGGTGGGCAGCGTGAACAGCGGCACCACCACGATGCCGATAAGCGCCAGGATCCAGTTCTTTCGGAACATGGCCACCATGGCGATGACCAGCGTGATGACATTGGACAGTATGCTGGTGAAGGTGTTGGTAATTACCTGCTGCACACCGTCAACGTCGCTGGTCATGCGGGTGATGATGTCGCCTTGGTTGTTGGTGGTAAAGAACCTCTGTGACATCTTTTGCAGATGGGCATACATCTGGTTGCGCATGTCATAGGTGATGTGCTGGGCGATCCAAGTGTTGATGTAGCTCTCCGCCACGCCGATCAG
>CAMVBO010000364.1 GCA_947165745.1 uncultured Clostridia bacterium
GGAGGTGCTGCCCACCGTGGTGGAGCTGCTGGGCACCTGGGACATCACCACCATCCGGGCGTCCATCGGCATGTACCTGGTGTGCAAGTACATCCACGAGCACACCGACATCCGCGTGCTGCTGACAGGCGAGATCAGCGACGAACTGTTCGGCTACAAGTACACCGACTTCGCCCCCAGCGCCGCGGCCTTCCAGGAGGAGGCGGAGAAGCGCATTCGGGAGCTGCACATGTACGACGTGCTGCGCGCCGACCGCTGCATCAGCGTGAACAGCCTGGAGGCGCGGGTGCCGTTTGGCGACTTGAAGTTCGTAAGGTGTGCCATGTCGATCGATCCAGAGCTGAAAATGAACCGCCACGATATGGGCAAATACCTCATCCGCAAAGCCTTTGCTGACGACCACATCCTGCCCGATGAGATCCTCTGGCGGCAGAAGGCGGCCTTCTCCGACGCGGTGGGCCATTCGATGGTCTCAGACCTCAAGGCCCTGGCCGAGCGCACTTACACCGACGCCGAGTTTGCCGAAAAGGCGGCCAAATATGACTATTGCCGCCCGTTCACGAAGGAGAGCCTCCTGTACCGGGAAATGTTTGAGCAATACTATCCCGGTCAGGCGCGGATGATCGCGGACTTCTGGATGCCCAACAAGACCTGGCCCGGCTGCGACGTGGACGACCCGTCCGCAAGGGTGCTGAGCAACTACGGGGCCAGCGGAGAATAGCGAGGCGCGGATTCAGCGACAATTTGTTCACAGAATGTTCTCAAATTGAAACCGATTTTCATATTGACATTTCACTGTGCCGTGCTAAAATAATGACAATCTGAGGGAAGGAGGGAACGGATGATGAACAGGCGCAGACATACCATTGCCGCGATCATTTGCACGGTGATGCTGCTCTCCATTTTCGTTTCCTCCGCCTATATCGTGCATGAGGCGGCGCACCACCACGTGTGCACCGGCGAGGATTGCCCGATCTGCCAGTTTATTGCTAAGATCGAGCAGCTGCGCCGGGACTTGGGCATGGCGCTGCTGGCGCTGCTGCTCATCTGCTTCGCGTTGGCTGTGGGCCATGAATGGCACACGCGGGCAATGGCGGAGGATGTGCCAGCGCTCTGCACGCTGGTCGGCAGGAAAATCCGGCTGAACGATTAAACACTTTTAAACGCAAGGGTTGACGTGCTCCTGCGCCATTTGGGTGGCGCGGGTCGGTTTTGCGCGGAAGTCCTTGCCTTTTTATGCCCATTTTTGGTTCGTAATCTGTTGGACATAACTGAATAATCGGAGGAATCATCCATGAAAAAGAATTTTGCAGGCGTGATCGCACTAATCATGCTGTTCACATTCCTGGCCGCGGGCGCTTCCTTTGCGGAAGAAAAGACGCTCAGCGTGGTGACCACCATCTTCCCCGTCTATGACTGGGTACGTGAAATAGTCGGGGATAACAACAACGTTGAGATTACCATGCTGTTGGACAATGGCGTGGATCTGCATAGCTACCAGCCCACCGCCCAGGACATCATGAAGGTCGCCACCTGCAATGTGTTCGTTTACGTGGGCGGCGAAAGCGACGAGTGGGTGGAAGACGCGCTGGCTGAGACCGTGAACCCGGATATGGTCGTTGTGAATCTCATTGAAGCTATGGGCGACGACATCAGGGAAGAGGAGATCGTCGAAGGCATTGAAGCAGAGGAAGAAGAGGGCGAAGGTGAGGAAGAAGCAGAATACGACGAGCACGTCTGGCTTTCCCTGCGCAACGCCCGGAAGCTGGTGAAGGCGCTGGCCGAAGCGCTGGGCGAGGCCGACCCGGCCAACGCCGAGCACTACGCGGCGAACGCTGACGCCTATGCCGAAAAGTTGGCCGCGCTGGACGCCGAATATGTCGCCGTCCGCGAGTCCGCCGACTTCGATACCGTGCTGTTCGGCGACCGGTTCCCCTTCCGCTACCTGGTGGACGACTACGACCTGAGCTACTATGCCGCCTTCGTGGGCTGCTCCGCGGAGACCGAAGCCAGCTTTGAGACCATCGTGTTTCTGGCAGGCAAGGTGGACGAGCTTGGCCTTTCCGCCGTGCTGACCATCGAGGGCGACAACCACCGCATCGCAGAGACCATCGTGGGCAATACCCAGGCGAAGGACGCCAAAGTGCTGGCGTTGGATTCCCTGCAAGCCACCACAGGAGAGGATGTAAAGAACGGCGCGACCTACCTGGGCGCGATGGAAGCCAACCTCCAAGTGTTGAAGCAGGCACTGACGAAGTAAATCGGATACTGGATTGCGGGGACGCCGTCTCTTCGGCGGCCCCGCGGAAAGGATTGATAATGGCTCTGATAACCTGTCGGGATCTGGCCCTGGGCTATGAATCCCACGCGATCCTGGAGCATTTGAGCTTTTCTGTGAACGCCGGGGACTATCTGTGCATCGTGGGCGAGAACGGCTCCGGCAAGTCCACGCTGATGCGCACGCTGCTGGGCCTGCAAAAGCCGCTGGGCGGCTCCATCACATTCGGCGATGGTATGAAGGCAAACGAGATCGGCTATCTGCCCCAGCAGACGGCCATACAGAAGGATTTTCCGGCCACGGTCTGGGAAATCGTCCTGTCCGGCTGCCAGGCCCGTGTGGGCGGACGCGCCTTCTATAGCAAGTCGGAAAAGGCATTGGCCAAGGAGAACCTTTCGCGCATGGGTATGACGGAATACCGGCGGCGCTGCTACCGGGAACTTTCGGGCGGACAGCAGCAGCGGGTATTGCTGGCGCGGGCGCTGTGCGCGACGAAAAAGCTGCTTCTGCTGGACGAGCCAGTGGCCGGCCTGGACCCAAAGGTGACGGCGGAGATGTACGCGCTGATCGGGCGGCTCAACCGGGAGGGCGTGACTGTCGTCATGGTGTCCCACGACATCGCGGCGGCGGTGCGTTACGCGACGCATATCCTGCACGCAGGCGGCGGGCAAACCTTCTTTGAAACGGTGGACGAATACCG
>CAMVBO010000365.1 GCA_947165745.1 uncultured Clostridia bacterium
GGAAGGTGGATTTGCCGGTGCAGGCGCTGCCGAACACCACGATCTTGCCGATGTTCCTGGCGTTGTCCGCGATGAACTTCAAAACCGCCGGGTCGGGCTTGCCGCCGTAGACGCTGGCGCCCAGGAACACCACGTCGGCATACTTCTCAAGGGGCACGTCCACCGTCTTTGCCTCGGCGTCCACGGCCTTGGCGATGGCGTCGGCCAGCTTCCGGGTGCCGCCGTTTTTGCTGAAATAACGCACGTCGATTCTCATGGTTTAAGCTCCCTTCTTTTCCTGTTCATAGGCCTTGCGCACGGCCTTGGCCAGCTGGTCGGCGCAGGAGGTGGGCCTGCGGCCGCACAGATTGCCCAGCAGGTACTCCTCGATCTTCTCCACCGTCCAGCCGTCCACCAGCTTCGAAATCGCCTTCAGGTTGCCGTTGCAGCCGCCCATGAATTCAATGTTGGAAACCACGTTGTCGTTCAGGTCGAAGCTGATCAGCTGGGAGCAGACCATCTCAGTGGGCATGTTGTAGCGCATTACAGAATCGCCTCCACTTCCTTGGCAACCTTCTTCATGTCCTCGGTGGGCTCGAAGCGGGCCACGATCTCGCCCTCGCGGTTGATGAGGAACTTGGTGAAGTTCCACTTGATGTTGCCGTTGTTCTTGTAATCCTTGTCCATCTTCTTCACGATGGGGGTGAGCACTAGGCCCATGGGGCCGCCGAAGCCCCCGAACTTCGTGTTCGTCGTCAGATACTTGAACAGGGGGCTGGCGTTTTCGCCGTTCACGTCGATCTTGGAGAACTGGGGGAAGGTGATGCCGAAGCGGCCGGTGCAGAAGTCGTGAATCTCCTGGTCGTCGCCGGGGGCCTGGTTCGCGAACTGGTTGCAGGGGAAGTCCAGGATCTCCAGCCCGTCTCCGTGATGGGCCTCGTACAGGCCCTGCAGCGGGTCATACTGGGGGGTGAAGCCGCAGCCGGTGGCCGTGTTGACGATCAGCAGCACCTTGCCCCTGTACTGTTCCATGGAAATCTCGCTGCCGTCCTGGGCCTTGATGGTGAAATCGTAAATGCTCATATTGACACCTCCGAATCAATTGAATCAAATTGATTTGACACAATTGATTATAAGGCCCGCCGGGCGGTTTGTCAATAGGAGCAGATGTTATGTTTGTGTTAAGGGCGGACGCGAGTTAAAAGCTGCTGATCGGCAGGCTGTCGTCGTCGTCGCCCTTGGTGATGGAGAGGATTTTAATGTAGTATTGCACCTCGTCGTTCACCTTCACCAGCGCCCGGTCGCCCACCCGGCGGCCCATCACGGCCCTGCCCAGGGGGGATTCCTTGCTGATGATGCCGTTCACGGCGTCCTCCCGCAGGGTGGTCATCAGGGTGATGGTCTCCCGGTCGCCCTCGTCCTCGTACTCGATCTCCACCTTGTCAAACAGCCCCGCCACGCCCTCGCGGGCGTCGGCCTTGATCACCTTGGCGGTGGCGATCATCCGCTTCAGATAGCGTAGCCGGCTGTCGCAGCGGCGCAGCTCCTGCTTGGCGGCCTTGTATTCGTAATTTTCGCTCAGGTCGCCGAAGCCCCGGGCGGTCTGCAGGTCCTGGATGCACTTGGGCCGCACCACCCGCATGCGGTAGTCGATCTCCTCCTGCATCTTTTTGATGTCCACTTCGGTCAATTCGTTGTACATGGTATCACCTTATAAAATTCGTCATCGGACCCCGCTCGACCTCGGGCAGGCCGAACCGCTCCTTGCCCAGGGCGATGCTCTTCATCAGGAAGGCCATGTTCCTTGCCAGGGTGCGCATGGTGCGCAGGCCCTCCTCGTCCTGCTCCGCCTCGCCGGGGGCCATGCCGTGCACGCTGTTCCAGTAGCGGCTGGAGGCCACGGGCATGCCGGAGATGGTGAAATACTTGTTCAGCCGGTCGAAGGTGGCGGAGGCCCCGCCGCGCCGGCAGACCACCGCCGCCGCGCCCACCTTCATGGTCTTGTCGAAGGCGGTGGAGTAGAACAGCCGGTCCAGGAACGCCGTGACGGTGGCGTTGGGGCCGGCGTAGTACACCGGGCTGCCCACCACGATGCCGTCGGCGGCCTCGAACTTCGGCGCGGTCTCGTTCACGATGTCGTCGAACACGCAGCGGCCCTTCTTCGCGCAGCCGTTGCAGGCGACGCAGCCGCGAACGGCCTGGTTGCCGATATGGATGGTCTCGGTTTCGATGCCCTGGGCGCGGAAGACGGCCTCCATCTCCTTCAGGGCCAGGGCGGTGTTGCCGCTTGACTTGGGGCTGCCGTTGATCAGCAGGACCTTCATATGATTCACTCCTTTCGATTGTCGGCGTGTTGCGCAGCTCGCGCTGCGCGCTCCCTTGCCCGCCGACCCGGAAAACCTGCGGTGTTCCCAATCTGATTTCCCTCATTATACCACCGGCGGGGGACGCCCGTCAAACGGTTGAAGCTTATTCGTCGTTGTGGTAAAATAGCACAGACAAAACCATGGAGGCGAAGCCCATGAGCCGCGAACTGACCCCGTGCCAGCTGATCGAGCGCAGCATCCAGAAGAAATACCGCAAGGCGCTGTGGACGCCCTTCATCGCCGCCGTGAAGCGCTACGAGCTGGTGAACGCGGGGGACAGGATCGCCGTGTGCGTGTCCGGGGGCAAGGATTCCATGCTGCTGGCGAAGCTGATGCAGCTGCTGCAGCGGTACAGCGAGGCGCCCTTCGAGCTGAAGTTCCTGGTGATGGACCCGGGCTACAACCCCGCCAACCGGCGCAGGATCGAGGAAAACGCCGCGCTGCTGGAGCTGCCGGTGGAAATCTTCGAGACGGACATCTTCGACGTGGCAAACAGCGTGGAGAAGAACCCCTGCTATCTCTGCGCCCGCATGCGCCGGGGCCACCTCTACAGCCGCGCCCGGGATATGGGCTGCAACAAGATCGCCCTGGGCCACCACTTCAACGACGTGATCGAGACCAC
>CAMVBO010000366.1 GCA_947165745.1 uncultured Clostridia bacterium
TGCTGACCAGCGCGCCGGTCATCCTGGTGTACCTGCTGGGCCAGAAATACATTGTGGCCGGCATGACGGCGGGCGCGATCAAGGGATAAATAAATGTAAGGAGACGACCTATGCGGCGGGATGAGCTATACCCGGGCGTGACCCGGGTGCGGCTGGAGACGGAGGACGCGGCCCTTTTCAGGGACGTGTCCTTTGCGGATGTCTCCGGCGAATACCTGCGCCAGACGGGCTTTGCCTGTACGGTGCGGCCGGTGTACCGGTTGAAGGCCGCCGGTGAGGACGGCGCGGTGAAGCGCACGGCCAACGGCGAGGTGGTGGTGTTCGACGAGGGCGAGACGACGCTTCTGCGCGTCAGCCACGCCGCCACGCTGCGTTTCGCCTGCCCGGCAGGGGCCGTCCTCACGGGACTGGGCCAGCACGAGGACGGCGTGTTCGACTATTCAGACGGCATCGAGCGGCTTTACCAGCACAACATGAAGATCGCCATACCTTTCCTGCTCTCGAGCGCCGGCTGGGGCCTTTTGATCGAGGCGGGCTGCGCCATGCGCTATCGGGGCAGGTCCGGCGGCTTCACCTTCGAGTTGGACGCCGTGGACAACCTTTCCTATGTGGTGATCCGGGGCGATGACTGCGCCGATGTGATGCGGAAGCTGGCGGCGCTGGTGGGCCGGCCTGCGCTGCTGGCCAAGTGGGCCTATGGCTATGTGCAGTCCAAGGAGCGCTACACCTGCGCGGACGAGCTGATCGACGTGACCCGGCAGTTCAGGCAAAGGAACATCGGCCTGGACTGCATCGTGCTGGACTGGATGAGCTGGAGGGACGGCTGCTGGGGAGACAAGACCCCGGATGCGGCCCGCTTCCCGGACGTGAAGGCGCTCACGGACGCGCTGCACGGCATGGATGCCCGGCTGATGGTGTCCGTCTGGCCCAACTGCGCCAAGGGGCGGGACTGCGACGAGTTTGAGGCCGGGGGACACTTCCTGCCCGGCAGCCGCATCTACAACGCCTTTTCGCCCGCCGCGCGGGAGCTGTATTGGCGCCAGTGCCGGCGCTTCTGGATGGACGGCGGCGCGGACGCGCTTTGGTGCGACAGCTGCGAGCCCATCACCGATCCGGACTGGTGCGGCCCGGACAAGCGGGACGAGGACGAACGCATGCGGCTGCTCACCGAGGCCAGCGCCCTGCGCATGGACCCGGAGCGCATGAACGACTATGGCGCCTGCCACCTGCGCGGCCTGTCGGAGCACTGGAAGCGGGACTATCCCGGCAAGCGGCCCGTGCTGCTGTCCCGCAGCGGCGGCATCGACTCCAGCACCCTGGGCGCGATTCTCTGGTCCGGCGACGTGGCCGCCCGCTGGGAGGTTCTGGCGAAGCAGGTCACCGAGGGCATCAAGGCGGCGCTGAGCGGCATCTGCTGGTGGACGCTGGACATCGGCGCGTTCTTCGTGGGCCGGAAGGAGCCCTGGTTCTGGCGGGGCGACTATCCGAATGGCGTGGACGACCCGGGCTACCGGGAGCTGTACGCCCGCTGGTTCCAGTTCGGCGCGATGCTGCCGGTGTTCCGGTCCCACGGCACCGACACGCCCCGGGAGCCCTGGCGCTTTGGGGGCGAAGACAGCCCGGAATACAGAGCCGTTTGCGGCATGATCGACTTGCGCTACCGGCTGCTTCCCTATATCTATGCCTCGGCAAAGCAGTCCTGCCGGGAGGGGATACCCATGCTGCGGGCGATGCTGCTGGCCTTCCCGGGGGAGGCGGCGCTCGCCGGCTTGCACGACCAGTTCATGCTGGGCGACGCGCTGCTGGCGAAGCCGGTGACCAAGGCGCTGGCGGACGGGGGCGCGGAGACGGAGGTCGCGCTGCCTGCGGGCGGCTGGTACAACCTGTTCACGCTGGCGTATCGCGAGGGCGGGGGGACGGCGACGGTTCCCACGCCGCTGGGGCGCTTCCCGGCGTTTGCGCGCGCGGGGGCCATCCTGCCGCTGGCGGAGGGCGCGAAGTGCGCCGCCGAAGCCGCGCCCCGGGAGATCTGGGTGTTCTGCGGTGGGGACGGGCGCTTTGAGCTGTATGACGACGCGGGCGACGGCTTCGGCGAGGGATGCACCATACCCCTGCGCTTCGACCAGGGCGGCGGCGCGCTGACCTTCGGCGCGGTCCGGGGCAAGCTGCCGGGGCCAATGGATTTGGAGGCGCGCTTCATCCTGCCGGACGGTGGACAGCGTGTGCTGGCGGTCCGCTATGGGGGCGAGCCGCTGACCGTGCGGCTGGACGACGCGAAAAAAGCGCCGACGAAGGCGCTTTACGGAGACTAATATAATAGGAGGTAATCGCTATGTTGAAGGGAATCCCGGCGATTTTGACGCCGGAGCTTTTGAAGATCATGATGGAGATGGGCCATGGCGACACGCTGGTGATCGGCGACGGCAATTTCCCCGCGCCCTCCATCGCCAAGGACGCCCACCTGGTGCGGCTGGACGGCCACGGCGTGCCGGAGGTGCTGGACGCCATACTGCAGTTTTACCCGCTGGACCCCTACGTGGAGACGCCGGTGAGCCTGATGGAGGTCGTCCCCGGTGACCCGGTGGAGACGCCCATCTGGGACGAGTACGCGAAGATCATCGCCAAGTGGGAGCCCACGGCGAAGATCGGCCACATCGAGCGCTTTCGGTTCTATGACGAGGCCCGCAAGGCCTATGCGGTGGTGGCCACCGGCGAGACGGCGCTGTACGCCAACATCATCCTGCAAAAGGGCGTCGTGAAGTAGGCCAAAACAGGGGCGGCGGCCGCCGCCCCTGTTTTTGACCTGTCAGCAGTCCGTGCAGTCCACGATGGTGCCGTCCTCATCCCACAGGTCATGCCAGTCGTTGGCGCCGGGCCACAGGAACACCTGACCCTTGACCAAGCGGTTGCCCCGCTCCAGCGTGGCGATGACGGCCATCTCCGCGTCCGTCAGCGGTTC
>CAMVBO010000367.1 GCA_947165745.1 uncultured Clostridia bacterium
CATTGCCAAGAAGTGCCTGCCGGGCACCATGGTGAAGATCTACAAGAGCGGCGACCGCAAAGAGGATCTGCGACAGCTGCTGCTTCAGGAATCCTATGATTCCAGCACCGGCATTTCCTATGACAGCTTCATCGGCATTCCCTCGGAGGAAGGCGCGCTGGGTCGCTTCAGCGAGGGGCAGGAGGTGTTGAACCTGCAATACCGCCTGCGGGACCTTGGCCTGTATGACGGCGAAATCAACGGCGAGTACGGCAGCGCCACGGTCAACGCTGTGCGCATGGCCCAGTATATGATGGGCGAGGACGCCAGCGGCGTGGCGACGGTGGCTTTCCAGTCGAGGATCTACGGACAGGACGTTCCCATCGCCATGGACGTGCAGCAGGAGGAGGGCATGAGCGGCCCCGCCGTGCGCAAGCTGCAGGACAACCTCGCCGTGCTGAAGCTCTATACGGACGAGCCGGACAGCGTGTTTGACCGCGCGGTGGTGGACGCTGTAAGCGGCTTCCAGAAGGCTTACGGATATGAGGAGAACGGCATCGCCTCGCCGGAAGTGCAAAAGGCGATCGATTATGAGGCGGCGAAGGTGCTGGAGACCTTCGGCGACGACGACTATTCCTGCGAGTGGGCCAGCGACACGCTGAACTTCGCGCGGGTCGAGGCAAAAGTCGGGCTGAAGATGCGGGACAAACCCTCCCAGAAGGCCAAGCAGATTCATCGGCTTTCCGATGGCGCGGGCATGATCGTGCTGGAAAAGGGCGACAGCTGGTCCCTTGTGCGCGCCGGCGGCAAGGAGGGCTATATCAAGAACAGCTATGTCAAGTTCAGCACCCAGGAAATCTCCATGCTGAAATACACTTCCGCAGTCGACGGCTCGGTCTATACCGTCGGCAACAGCGCCCAGGATTATTACGCCAGTGGCAAGCGGCCCTGCGAGGTCTTTGCGGAATATCTGGCGGCCAACGACCAGAAGGTCGATCTCAACAGCCTGACGAATTATGTGACCGTCAACACCAAGGGCGCGGCGGAGAGCTTGAACCTGCGGGAGGAGCCCAACGCGGACAGCGCCGTGCTGGATACGGTGGAAAACGGCAAGAGCCTGATGATCAAGCACCGCTATTCCGACTGGACACAGGTGAGCTATCGCGGAAAGACGGGCTATCTGCTCAATGAATACCTGGACTTCTGGACGGGCCCGGAGGACGCGCTGGACGAGGAGCTGGACGCCGACAAGGTGGACGTCTCCATGGTGCGTTACGCCGTGGTGCAGAGCTCCGCGGACGAACAGGCCGAGGTCTATAACAATGATTCGGACAACCCCAAGCTGCTGGGCCATCTGCCGGACGGCGTGCAGGTGGATGTGCTGGAGATGGGCGAGGGCTGGTGCCTCATCAGCTACAAGGATCACAAGGGCTACATGATCTCGGAGAATCTACAGTTGGTGCTGGAGGATGAACCCGAGGAGGATATCTCCGAGGAGGAAGCCGAGCTGGAGCATGAAGCGGTGGAGGACGACGACAGCTTCCCGGTGGAGGTTGACAAGCTGTAGCGTGTGCGGTTGAGGCCTGAAGCGCGCTGCAGGCGCCGATTCGATGATTGAATAAAGCAAGCGGGCGGGATATCGATGAAATTCGATATCCCGCCCGCGCGTCGTTCATGCGCGATGATATTTCAGTATGTGTTCAAAGGCGTCCCGCATGATCTTGCGGTCCCGCTCGTAGGTCAGCCGCTCGGCGGCCTCCTCCACGGGCAGCCAGAAGGCCTCGGCGATTTCCTCAGGCTGTGGGGTGATTTCCGCCTGGGCGGTGGTGGCGGTAAAGATTACCACCAGCTTCTGGGTGTCCGGCCGGATGTTGTAGCGGTTTTCCGCGCGAAACCGGCGGTCCACCCGCACGCACAGGCCGGTCTCCTCCTGGATCTCCCGCTCGGCGGTCTGGCTCTCGGTCTCCCCGGGCTCCACATGGCCCTTGGGGAAGGAGATGTGCCGACCCTTGGTGTGGCGGATCAGCAGTACGTTCCAGCCGTTTTCCGCCTTTCTGAATATCACGGCGCCGCAGGATTTTTCATATCTCATGGCAGCCTCCGTTGTCGTGTCATTTGTAACGGTGGTCTACAGCTGTTCGAGCTGACCGGCCAGGTCCTCCAGCCAGGGCGCCTCCACCATTTCCACGGTGCCGCCGTCGCAGGCTGCGGCCAGGGCGGGGGCGATGGGCAGGCGAGCCACGCGCTCAATGCCGTGGCGCGCGGCGATCTCTTCGGCGTGGCTGTCGCCGAAGATGTGGTGCTCCTTGCCGCACTGGTCGCAGACAAAGAAGCTCATGTTTTCAACCAGTCCCAGCACAGGCACGTTCATCATGGCGGCCATGTTCGCGGCCTTTTCCACGATCATGCCCACCAGCTCCTGGGGGCTGGTGACGATCAATATGCCGTCCAGCGGCAGCGACTGGAACACCGTCAGCGGCACGTCGCCCGTTCCCGGAGGCATGTCCACGAACATGAAGTCCACGTCCTCCCACATCACGTCCGTCCAGAACTGCTTCACGGTTCCGGCGATGATGGGGCCGCGCCAGACCACGGGGTCCGTCTCGTTGGCCACCAGCAGGTTAAGCGATACCATCTTTACGCCGGTGGAGCTCACGGCGGGGCAGATGCCCTCGTCGTTGGCCATCAGCTGGCCGTGCACGCCGAAGGCCTTGGGGATGGAGGGGCCGGTGATGTCGGCGTCCAGGATGGCCACGCTGTGACCGTGGCGGCGCATCAGCGCGGCCATCAGGCTGGTGACCAGGCTCTTGCCGACGCCGCCCTTGCCGCTCACCACGCCGATGACCTTCTTCACATGGCTGTTCGGGTTGGCGGGGGCGGAAAAATCGGGCTGCTGGGCGTTGCGGCTGGGGCAGTCCACGCCGCAGCTGCTGCAATCATGGGTACAGTTTTCGCTCATAGGGCAAACATCTCCAATTT
>CAMVBO010000368.1 GCA_947165745.1 uncultured Clostridia bacterium
GCAGCTGGTACTGGCGGATCAGCGCGTTTTCCGGCTGGGTGAGGATGCGCTTGTAATCCTCCACGGTCAGGGGCTTCAAATCCACCCGAACGGGGAAGCGGCCCTGCAGCTCCGGGATCAGGTCGGTGACCTTGCTGACATGGAACGCGCCCGCCGCGATGAACAGGATGTGGTCGGTCTTCACCGGGCCGTACTTGGTGTTCACGGTGCTGCCCTCCACGATGGGCAGGATGTCACGCTGCACGCCCTCGCGGCTCACGTCCGGGCCGTGGCCGCCGCCGCGTCCCGCCACCTTGTCGATCTCGTCCAGGAACACGATGCCATGCTGCTCGGCGCGCTCCACGGCCTCGGTGTAGACCCGATCCATGTCGATCAGGTTCTGCTCCTCCTCGGCCAGGAGGATCTTCCGGGCCTCCCGAACCTCCACCTTGCGCAGCTTGGTCTTCTTCGGAAGGATGTTGCCCAGCATGTCGTTCACGTTGATGTCCATGCCGGGGATCTCGGGCTGCACGCCCTGCTCCTCCACCTCGACCTCCACAATCTCATGCTCCAGCTCGCCCCGGCGCAGGCGCTCGCGCACGTCGCCCTGGCGCAGGGCCAGCGCGTTCTTCTCCTCGGGGGAGGGCTCCGGCTGGCGCGGCTTGTTGCCCAGCAGGATGTCGATGGGGTTGGCGGGCTTGCGCTTGACGGTATTGGTCAAGAGCTCCACCAGCCGGTCCTCCACGTTGGCCTCGGCCCGGATGCGCACGCGCTCGGCGTGCTGGCCCTTCACCAGGCGAATGGCGGCTTCCACCAGGTCGCGGATGATGCTCTCCACGTCCCGGCCCACGTAGCCCACCTCGGTGAACTTCGTGGCCTCCACCTTCACGAAGGGCGCGTCCACCAGCTTCGCCAGGCGACGGGCGATCTCCGTCTTGCCCACGCCGGTGGGGCCGATCATCAGGATGTTCTTCGGCGTGACTTCATCGCGGATGTCGTCCGGCAGCTGCGCCCGGCGATAGCGGTTGCGCAGGGCCACGGCCACGGCGCGCTTGGCGTCGTCCTGGCCGACGATGAATCTGTCCAGTTCGCGAACGATCTCGCGGGGGGTGAGTTCTGTCATGGTGAATTTCCTTTCGCGTATTCAGTGCACTTGTTTCATGTATTCGCTCTTGAGCAGCCGGTATTCCAGCCGCGTTTTCAATTTGCCGTCATGCCGCTCATGGTTCGGCAGTTCGCGCTCCTTGACGAGGCCGCATTTTTGCATCACTCTTTCGGAGCCGCGGTTTTCTGCCAGACAGCCCGTCGTGACCAGGGCGACGCCGTCCTGTGTGAACGCATATTCCAGCACCCGCCTGAACGCCTCGGTGACGTAGCCGTTTCCCCAGAAGCGGGGGTAGGTGAAATAGCCCGCGTGAACCTGTTTGCCATCGGGCATTCTGGCGGTGACAGTATAGCCGATGCTGCCGACCTGCGCGTGGCCGTCCTTGGTTTCCATGTGCAGGAAGTAAAACGACCGGTTGGGATTTTGGCGGTCCTCCAATACTCGCCCGAAATCCTCCCGGGCGCTTTCTTCATCGAACAGCCGGATGTCCTGGAGGTAGTACATCACGCTGGGGTCGGATTTCAGCCGATAGTAGGCATCAAAGTCGCTTTCGACATAGTCCCGCAGGATCAGCCGGGGGGTTTCAAGATAGAGCATGGATATCCTCGCTGTTTCCGGTTCCGCACAGGACCTTGCGCCGTCGTGAAGGTGTGACTTCCTACACCGTCTCCACGATGATATTCCCGTTGGTGTACACGCAGATGTCGCTGGCGATTTTCAGCGCCTTCCCGGCGATTTCGGCGGCGGGGAGGTCGGTGTTCTCGATGAGGGCGCGGGCGGCGGCCAGGGCGTAGTTCCCGCCGGAGCCGATGGCCAGCACGCCGTCGTCGGGCTCGATGACCTCGCCGGTGCCGGAAATCAGCATCAGGTTCTCCCTGTCCGCGCAGAGGAGCAGCGCCTCCAGCTTGCGCATGGCGCGATCCATCCGCCAATCCTGGGCCAGCTCCACGGCGGCCCGGGGCAGGTTGCCGGAATACTGGGTCAGCTTGTCCTCGAACTTCTCCGACAGCGCGAAGGCGTCGGCCACGCTGCCCGCGAAGCCGATCACCACCTTGCCGCCGAAGATGCGCCGCACCTTCTTGGCGGTGGCCTTCATGATGGTCTTTTCGCCCATGGTGACCTGGCCGTCCCCGGCGATGGCGATGACGCCGTCCTTCTTCACGGCGCAGATGGTGGTGCCCCGAAAGGGGCTGGTGGGTTCATAGCTCATAATTCCTGATTACCTCGTTTGTCGTGTCGATGGCCCGTCGGCTCAGCTCTTCGTAGCGGTTCTTCTTGCCCTTCACCCGGAAGGGCAGGGCGTCCAGTATGCCGAAGTTGGCGTTCATCGGCTGGAAGTTGGGGGTGGGTGTGGTCACGTGCCGCGAAAGCGCGCCCAGGATGGTCCTGCCGGTGAAGTCCGGCTCGGCCTGGCCGTTCAGCGCCTTGTACAGCCCCACGGCGGCTACCAGCCCGCTGGCGGTGGACTCCATGTAGCCCTCCACGCCGGTCAGCTGTCCGGCAAAGCGGGTGAGGGGCCTGCCCTTCATGGCGAAGTTGCCGTCCAGCACCTTCGGCCCGTTTAAGTAGGTGTTGCGGTGCATCACGCCATATCGGGCGAACTCCGCGTGCTCAAGCCCCGGGATCATGCCGAACACCCGCTTCTGCTCGCCCCATTTCAGGCGGGTCTGGAAGCCGACCAGGTTGTAAAGCGTGCCCTGGGCGTTCTCCTGCCGCAGCTGCACCACGGCGTAGGGCTCCTTCCCGGTGCGGGGATCCACGAGCCCCACCGGCTTGAGCGGCCCGAACGCCAGCGTCTGGCGGCCCCGGGAGGCCAATATCTCCACGGCCAGGCAGCCCTCGAACACCAGCTTCTTTTCAAAGTCGTGCAGCT
>CAMVBO010000369.1 GCA_947165745.1 uncultured Clostridia bacterium
ACGCTTCCAGCTGGGCGCGCGGAACAGCGCCGCCACAAACAGCGCCAGCGCCATGCCGATCAGGCTGTGGCGGAAGCGGTCCGCCGCATTGTCGTAGTCCGGCGCGCGGCGGTTGTTGTAGATGTACAGCGGCAGGTAGACGAGCATCGGAAGGGTGGCGAACCGTCCCGGCCAGTTGCCGGCCAGGATCATGGCGGGTATACCCGCCGCCAGTGGCACCCAGCGCAGCCATGGCTTGCCCCTGCCGGTCAGCCGCCCGCTGAGCCAGCACGCCGCAAGCAGCACAAGCGGCGCCAGAAAAAGGTCTTCCCGGCAGGCGCGCAGCAGGCCCATGCATCCCAGGACGCCATAGTACAGCATGGCGTCGCAGAAGAATGTGAGGGCGTAGGCGAAGGACATTGGGGCGGCTCCTTTCGTGGGTTTATTCGTACTCATCCGCCGGGATGCACAGCGGTTTTTCGCCCGTAGCGGCGCGCAGGCGCTCGATCAGCTCAGGGTGGATGTCCTGCTTGACGGGAGTGATGAAGATGTGTCCCCGCCCCAGGTCCGCCCGGGACAGTGCCCGATCAAACAGCCCCTCCAGGTTGTCGCGGCTGGCGATATCGGCCCGGCCCAGGCCTTCCAGCACCGTGGCCAGGTGCGCCTGGCCAAGCCCGTCGCCCACCTCGCCGGAGCCGTCCGGCGCGCCCAGGCTGCGCAGGTTGGAGATGAAGGCATAGGGGATGCGCTGCTCCTCCAGCTGCTCGCACACGTCCCGGCACAGCGAAAACGCCCGCTCCATCATGCGCTCGCCATAGCTTCCGAAGGCGAAGGTGTGGGCGTTCAGCATTACCGTCACGGTGCGCTCCACGGTGAAATCCTGGCAGCGCACGGTCATGCGGTTCAGTCGCGCGGTCTGGCTCCAGGAGATCTGCTTCATGGGTTCGCGCCCAGTGTAGTCCCGATAGCCCAGCGTGAGCACCGGGTCTTCCATGATAAAGCGGTTCACCGAACGGTCGCCCATCCAGCCGCCCATCACCGTTTTGAGGAGCCCGGAATCGGCGCGGGGAGGGAGGATGACCAGCTCGCGGAGCAGATCCGTGCGGCGCGAAGCGGTGCTCAGCCCCATGAAGTCGCCGCCCTCCAGCGTGGCGCCCAGGAACAGATAGCGCCCACGTTCGCGTATCGTGAAGGGCGTGCGCCGGGTCAAACGCTGGCGGGGCATCATGTAAACGGTGCTTCGCAGGGACCCGCGCCGCCGCTTGATATCCTCGGCGCGCAGGTCGCCTTCGGTGACCATCGCGCTGGGCACATCCTCGTTCAGCCGAATGAAGGGTACCACCCGCCGCTTGCGGTTGGTGACGACGGTCACGAGCTCCAGGGGCTCGCCGGGTTCGGCCAGGGCTTTGCGGGGGGAGGCGTCGTATTCCACGCCGTCCAGAGCGCGGCGCAGCGACATGAGCTCCGCCCCGGCGATCACGGCGGCCAGCATCAGCAAAAATGCGATCATAGGCGGCCTTCCACCGGCACCGGGATGCGATCGATCAGGTGCATGAGCCGGGCCTCGGCGTCGGCGCGGCGCAGGCCGCTGCCGGCGGCGACGCGGTGGGCCAGCACGCAGGGCGCCATCCGGCGGATGTCCTCCGGCAGGGCATAATCCCGCCCGGAGAAGGCCGCGGAGGCCTGCACCGCCTTATAGAGGGCGATGGCGCCGCGTGTGGAGACGCCGCAGCTGAAATCGCCCTGACGCGTGGCCTCTACCAGATCCATCAGATACCCGGCCACATCGTCAGAGACCAGCACCTGGCGATAGTTTCCCCGAACCCAGGCGGTGTCCTCGTCGCTGACAGCGCGGTCGATTTCCCGGATAATGTCCACGGTGTCCCGCCGCCTGAGCACCGCCAGTTCGCCCTCCCGGTCCATATAGCCCAGGGCTAGGCGCATGAAGAAGCGGTCCACCTGGGCCTCCGGCAGCGGAAAGGTGCCGTAGGATTCCAGCGGGTTCTGGGTGGCCATCACCATGAACCGCTCCCCCAGGGGATAGGTGCTGCCGTCCACGGAGATCTGGCGCTCCTCCATGGCCTCCAGCAGCGCCGCCTGTGTGCGGGGCGTGGCCCGGTTCACCTCGTCGGCCAGGATCACGTCGCGGAACAGCGGCCCCTGCCGGAAGTGGAACTCAGAATCCTTCTGGCTGTAGAAATTGATGCCGGTCAGGTCGGAGGGCTGCAGATCGGGCGTGAACTGCACGCGGCTGAACCTGCCGCCGATGGCCTTGGCGAAGGCGCGCAGCAGCATCGTCTTGCCGGTCCCCGGCACGTCCTCCAGCAGCACGTGGCCGCCGCAGACATAGCAGATGATGACCTTTTCGATTTCTTCGTCCTTGCCCACAATGGCCCTGGACACGGCGGCGACGATCCTGTCCCTGTATTCCACAAATTTCCGGGTTTCCATGCTGCACCTCCGAAGCGCGATGAAAGCAGAATGTTATTATAGTGATATTATACTGTAAAGCCCGGGTTTTCGCAAGATGTGACAAAATACCTCGGTATCCACGGGAAAAAGAGGCGGCATCGTGCTTGTGGACGGTGCTGCCTTGTGTTATAATCAGGTTATACCATGCCAAAGGAGGAAGCGATATGGCGCAGGGCAGGGGACCGGGCGGACACTTTTCCCGGGCGTTTATGACGCAGGAGGAGAAGGCGAATCAGCCGAAGGTGACATCGGCGCTGCTCAAGCGCGTGTTTTCCTATCTCAAACCCTATACGGGGAAGCTTGCGCTGGTGCTGGTATGCATCGCGGCTGCCTCGTTCTTCACGCTGCTGCCGTCGATCCTCACCGGCAAGATCATCGACGAGGGCCTGGTGAAGCAGGATTTGGCGGCGCTGGTGAAGTACATCGCGCTGTCCCTCGGGGTGACTCTGGGGGCGAACCTGATCGGCGTGGCGGAGAGCTACATCAACACATGGATCGCCC
>CAMVBO010000370.1 GCA_947165745.1 uncultured Clostridia bacterium
GATGGTGTTCTACCTGGTGTTGATGCTGCGCCACAGCCTGATTATGACGATGATCGGCCTCGTCTCCATATTCATCAACCTGCTGGTGGCCCAGTACATGTCCATGCGCCGGGTCAATTTGATGCGGGTACAAGTCCGGGATGAGGGCAAGCTGGCCTCCGCCACGCTCGCGGGCATCAGCATGACGGAGACCATCAAGGCCAGCGGCGCGGAGAACGGCTTTTTCCGCAAGTGGGCCGGCTATCAGGCCTCGGTAAACGCCCAGACCGTGAAACACGCCCGGATGAACGCCAGCGTGGGCCTGATCCCCTCGCTGATCGACACCGCGGCCAACTACATGGTGCTGTTCGTGGGCGTGCGTCTGGCCATGGACGGCCAGTTCACCCTGGGCGCCATCGCGCTGTTCCAGGGCCTTTTGAGCGCCTTCACCGGCCCGGCGCAGACGCTGATCAGCGCGAGCCAGACTATCCAGGAGATGCGCACGGAGATGGAGCGCGTCGAGGACGTGATGCAATATCCCTCGGATCCCAATGTGCGCTTTGACCCCATCGGCGAGGACGTGGACTGCGCCAAGCTGAAGGGCGGCGTGGAGCTGCGGCACATCGTGTTCGGCTACTCTCCCCTCGGAAAGCCCGTGATCAAGGACTTCTCCCTGAACATCAAGCCCGGCCAGAGGGTGGCCATCGTGGGGGCCAGCGGCTGCGGCAAGAGCACGTTGAGCAAGCTGATCTCCGGGCTTTACACCCCCTGGAGCGGCGAGATCCTGTTCGACGGCAAACCCATCTCCCGGATTCCCCGCCCCGTGTTCACCGGGTCCCTTGCAGTGGTGGATCAGGACATCATACTCTTCGAGGATACCATCGCCGCCAACATCCGCATGTGGGACGATTCCATCGAGGACTTCGAGGTGATCCTCGCCGCCAGGGACGCCCAGCTGCACGACGACATTCTCCAGCGCCCCGGCGGCTACCATGGCAAGCTCACCGAAAACGGCAAGGACCTGTCCGGCGGCCAGCGGCAGCGGCTGGAGATCGCCCGCGTGCTGGCCCAGGACCCCTCCATCATCATATTGGATGAGGCCACCAGCGCGCTGGACGCCAAGACCGAGTATGACGTGGTCAACGCCATTCAGGCCCGGGGCATCACCTGCATCGTGATCGCCCACCGGCTGTCCACCATCCGCGACTGCGACCAGATCATCGTGTTGGAAAAGGGCGAGATCGTCGAACAGGGCACGCACGATGAATTGTTTGCCCTGGGCGGCGTGTACGCGGAACTGGTGACAAGTGATTGACGAAAGGAGGCGCTCGACATGGGCTGGTTCGATGACCAGATAAGACAGAGGATTCAGAACGACCAGGACACCTTCGAGGAGGCCTTCGAAGAGGTGGCCGGTTCGGTGCTGGGAAGCCGCACGGCGGCGCGCCTCAAGGACGAGCGCGTGGTCGCCCGGGAAGCGCTGGACGAAATTCTGAAATACTATCACAAGAAGCCGGTGGACATACCCGAGGATATCACGGAGCTGAACGACCAGCTGGAATACGCGCTGCGCCCGCTGGGCATGATGACCCGGGATGTCAAGCTGACGGAGGGCTGGTACAGGGACGCCTACGGCCCCATGCTGGGCTTCCTGCGGGAAAGCGGCGCCGCGGTGGCCCTGCTGCCCGGCGCGCTGCGCGGCTATTCCTATCGGGACCCGGAAACCGGCGCGAAGGTGCGGATCAATCGAAAAACCGCGCTGCTGCTGGAATTGGAGGCGCTGTGCTTTTACCAGCCGCTGCCCATGAAGAAGCTGGGCATTCCGGACCTGTTGCTGTACATGAAAAAGAACGTCTCCGCGGGGGATATCGCCCTGATCGTGCTGGCCACCCTGGCCGTGATGGTCGTGGGCTTGATCGAACCCAGGGTCTACCAGGCCATCACCGGGCCGGTGCTGGAGAGCAAGAACGTCTCGATGCTGGTGGGCATGGCGATATTCCTGCTGTGCTCCGCCGTGGCGAGCGAGCTTATCAACGTGGTCAGCGATCTGCTGATGGAGCGGGTCACGAAGAAGACGGCGCTGGCGGTGGAGTCCTCCGTGATGATGCGCATACTGTCGCTGCCCGTCAGCTTCTTCCGGAAATACTCCTCCGGCGAGCTGTCCAGCCGCGCGGACTCCGTGGGTTCGCTGTGTGACACGCTGGTCAGCAGCGTGATGTCCACGGGTTTGAGCAGCCTGCTGTCGCTGATTTACATCGGGGAGATCTTCCGGTTCGCGCCGCTGCTGGTGTGGCCGTCCATACTCATCATCATCGTCACTGTCGGCGCGAGCCTGGCCACTTCCCTGGCCCAGATCAGCATCTCCCGGCGGAAGATGAAGCTGGCGGCCGAGGAGAGCGGCATGAGCTACGCCATGGTCAGCGGCATCCAGAAGATCAAACTGTCCGGCTCGGAAAAGCGGGCCTTTGCCCGCTGGGCGCGGCTGTACGCCAGGAACACGGAATTGCAGTACAATCCCCCGACCTTCATCAAGCTGAGCAGCGTGATCACCACCGCCATCTCCCTGGTGGGCACCATCGTGCTTTACTACCTGGCCGCCAGCTCCGGCGTCGGCCCCAGCCAGTACTACGGCTTCAGCGCGGCCTACGGGCGCGTGATGGGCGCGTTCACCGCGCTGTCCGGCATCGCCATATCCGTCGCGTCAATCCCGCCGATCCTGGAAATGGCGGAGCCGATTTTGAAGACCGAGCCGGAAATCACCGCCGGCAAGGACCAGGTACAGCGGGTTTCCGGCAGCATCGAGTTGAGCCACGTCACCTTCCGCTACGACCCGGACACCCCCGACGTGCTGACGGACCTGTCGCTGAAAATCGAGGCCGGGGAATACGTGGCCGTCGTAGGGCGCACCGGCTGCGGCAAGTCCACGCTGGTGCGGCTGATGCTGGGCTTTGAAAAGCCGCAGCGG
>CAMVBO010000371.1 GCA_947165745.1 uncultured Clostridia bacterium
TTCACCATGGCCGCGCAGAGCCAGCAGTTCTTCCCGCTGTCCGCGCTGTTTGAAATCCTGAACATCGACGGCAAGGATCGTCTGCTGCCGATCATCCGCGCCAACGAGCAGCACCAGCAGCAGATGCAGCAGATGCAGCAGCAGGTCGAGGAAATGACCGGCCAGCTTCAGCAGCTGGAGCAGGAGAACCGCAGCCTGAAGGCCACCACGTCGCAGGTCACGTCCGCGCTTGCCAAGATGGGAGCGTCCGGCGCGATGGGCAGGGCGCAGCCGCAGGCGCAGCAGCTTGTGCAGCAGGCGAGGATGCAGAACATCCCGCCTCAGCTTCTGGAACCGAACTATGAGGAATGAACCGCGAAAGCGTTTCAGATACCATTGAGCCGCGTTTTCACGGCGCGATGAAAGGAGAAAATCCATGGATAACACGGTCGAACCCCAGGTCAACGAGCTTGTGCAGGACGACGCTGTATTGACGCCCGTTACGGAAACGGAAGAAACCCACGCGCAGCCGCTCACGGACATCACCGAGGAACCGCAGGAAACACCGCCCGCCAAGGAACCGGGATGGATTCGCGGCAGGATCGACAAGGCCGTCAGCAAGGCCCTTGCGGAGCAGGAAACCCGGCTCCGCGCCGAGTTTGACAGCATCCTCAATCCGATCCGCGAAAGCGTGCTGGACAGGCAGGCGGAAGACCTTGTAGCCGAAGGCGAGTTCAAGAGCAAGGAGCGCGCGCTGGAATACCTGAAGCTCAAAGGCGGCATCAGCCTTGAAACACCGCAGGAGCAGCCGAGGAACGCGCAGGGCCAATTCGTTTCCAACAACCAGCCGGAAGTTGACTTCAAGGCACAGCTGCTGGCGAACCAGGCCGCAAAGATCAAGGCCAAGAGCGGCGTGGATGTCATGGCCTATTTCAACCAGAACGACAATATCCGGACGCAGGTGCTTTCCGGACAGATGGACTTCTACGACGTGCTGGAAACCGTGCAGTCGAGGCAGAATGTGCCCGCGCCGATCCGGCAGTCCAACGGCGCGAACGTCGGCAGCGTATCCGTTGCGAACATGACCGACGCGCAGTTCAAAAAGCTCCAGGAAAACCTTGCGCGAGGGATTGTCTACGACGCCAGATAAGGAGAGATCATCATGGCAGTTTTCGACAATCTGAACTATACGTACTCCCCCGGCGTAGCCCCGTCCGTCATTCAGTACTATGACCGGGCCGTGCTGGAGAATATGAAGCCCGAGATGGTGCACAACCGCGACGCGCAGAAGCGCACGCTGCCCGCCCACAACGGCAAGACCATCCAGTTCCGCCGCATCACCGCGCTGCCCGCCATCACTACCCCGCTGGTGGAAGGCCTCACGCCCGAAGGCCAGAAGATGACCGAGACCGCCTTCACCGCGATGGTGAAGCCCTACGGCGGCCATATCGAAGTCACCGATGAGTTTGACTTCTATCTTCTGGGCAACAAGCACCGCGAGGCCGCGAACCTGCTTGCCGATCAGGCGAGCCTGTCTCTGGACACCATCAGCCGCAACGCCCTCAACGCCGGCCTGAACGTCCAGTACACCGGATCCAACGTCGCCCGCAGCACCATCACCGCCAGCGACAAGCTGACCTATGCCGACATCAAGAAGGCCGTGCGCACGCTTCGCCGCGCCAACGCCAAGCCCTTCGCCGACGGCTTCTTCCACGGCATCACGCACGTGGACGTTTACTATGACCTGACCTCCGACCCGATGTGGGTGGACGTCGCCAAGTACCAGGACAAGAGCGCCGTCGAGAAGTACGAGCTGGGCACCATCTACAAGGTGAAGCTGTTCGAGAGCACCAATGCCATGGTGTTTGAGGATCAGACGTACCTTACCGGCACGCTGACGCAGATCGCCGCCTCCGCGACCTTCGACGCGACGAACCGCGAGATGACCTACAGCATCACCACCATCACGCCAGATGTGGCCCGCGCGCTTACCGGCCTGATGGTCAACGTCCAGTACACCGACAGCGGCACGACCGTCACGACCCCGATGTGCATCGAAAGCGTGGACTACAAGAACAAGAAGATCAAGTTCCGCTGGGTGCCCGACGCCACCGTGACGGCCAACTGGACGACCGCCAAGAGCGCGAAGATCGTTCCCTACGGCGGCGGCGCGTCCGGCGCTCCGGTCTACTCCACGCTCGTCTACGCGCAGGACGCCTACGGTTCCGTCGAACTGGAGGGCGGCGGCCGCAACGTCGAGATCATCATCAAGCCTGCCGGTTCTTCCGGCGCGGAAGATCCGCTGAACCAGCGCGGTACGCTCGCCTGGAAGGTGAAGGGCTTCTGCACCGTGATTCTGCAGGATGACTTCATCGTCCGCATCGAATCCGGCGCGACCGCTTAACAAGCAAGTGGTTCCGTAACGGAACAGGTTGGGAGGGTGGGAAAATGGCACAGACACCGAAAACAAAGGACTTTACCATGGTTCGCGGAGACACCTTCGCGTTTCAGGTCACGATCAGCGGCCTGAGCGCGGAGGTGACGAGCATCTATCTGACCGCGAAAAAGCGCGGCGCGGACGGCGCTGCCATCTTTCAGAAATCGCTGGAGGACGGCATCACGCCCGCGGGCAATAACGTTTGGAATATTCGCGTGGCGCCGGAGGACACCGCGGACGTCGCCGCTGGCCGATACGTCTATGATTTGCAGATCGGGATCGGCGCTGACGTCTATACGGTTCTGATGGGCACGCTTCAGCTTACACAGGACGTAACGGGGGTGACGGAATGAACGTGGGTGTGAGCATTGCGACCCCCTTCAACGTTGAAATCGCAATGAACCTCGGCCCGCAGGGCCCACAGGGCGAGCAGGGGCCGCAGGGAGCCACCGGCCCGCAGGGCATCCAGGGCGAGACTGGGCCGCAGGGCGAAAAAGGCGACACAGGAGCCACCGGCGCGACCGGG
>CAMVBO010000372.1 GCA_947165745.1 uncultured Clostridia bacterium
AGATTGCGGGCGGCGACTTCAGCCTGACGCTGGTCCATCCCATCACGGAGGACCTGCGCTGGAAGGAACTGCAGGAAGAGAGGATCATCAAAGCGCCTGTCCCTGCCTATAAACCGCTGGAGGACGATGGCACAGTCATCGTCCCGGCAGAACAGGCCACCGAGCAGTGCTTCCGCATCTATTCAGTCAGCGTTGATACCGCCAATCATGAGGTGACCGTGGAGGCCCGGCATATCAGCTACGACTTCATGGGCAACATGTGCGGAAAGCTGTCTATCCAGGTCGGCACCTATGTGGTCAACGCCCTCACAAAAATGCGTGAGGCGCTCATGGCTCCGGATGACCGAATCCTCGCCACCAATATCGTACGCCGGGTCAGTCTGGGCGACCGTAGCTTTGTCAATCCCATCAAGTACCTGCTCGACCCGGATATCGGGCTGGTTCAACGCTCCCGGGCCAGGCTGGTGCGGAACAATGCCGATTTCTATCTGCTGGACAATGACGATCCTCCTGACCGGGGATATGAGATCGTCTACGGCAAGAACATGACGGGCATCTCCTGGAGCAAAAGCACGGACGGCGTGGTTACGCGCATCGTGCCTATCGGCGAGGATGCGGATGGGCGCAGGATGCTCCTGCCAGAGAAATGGATCGACAGCCCGCATATCGGCGAGTATCCCGTGATCCATACCGGAACGTTGACGGTTTCTGACGCAAAGGAAGTCGTTGTAGAAGAAAGTAGTGATGATGAGGAACCGGCGTCCGATGTCGAGCCCTTCACCAAAGAGCAGTGCTATGAACTGATGCGCCAGGCAGCAGCGGATGAGTTTGCCAAGGGCTGCGATATGCCTGACCTGACGCTGGATATCGACTTCATCCACATCGGCGACACAGAGGAATACCGGCAGTACCGGAATCTGGAACGGGTCTTCCTGTATGACCTGGTGCGCATCCGTCATGCGCCGACAGGCTTTGTGGCTAAGGCGCAGGTGTCAGGCTATGAATGGGATGCCCTGAAGAAACGGTACATGAGCATCACGGTCGGGAACGTGTTTGCCGTGGAAAGCAGCGCTGTGGCAGGATACCAGTTGTCGGAAGGCGCGGTGACGGCGACGAAGATCGCGCCAGGCTCTGTATCCGGAAGCAGCCTGCGTGAGCTGTCCGTCACCAACGGAAAGATCGCCCACGCGGCCATCGGCACGGCAAACATTCAGGATGCAGCCATCACACGCGCCCAGATCGCGGACGCAGCGGTCGGCACGGCCCAGATCGGGCAGGCAGCTATCACGCAGGCACTCATCGGCGCGGAGGCGGTTGGCACTACCCAGATCGCAGACGGCTCCATTACCGATGCAAAAATAGTGGAGCTGACGGCGAACAAGATCAATGCGGGGACGCTGTCTGTTGAGCGGCTGGAACTGGTCGGCTCCCATAATTCCGTGGTCTATGCCCTCAATAATTCCGGAGGGCTGGTCTCCCAGAATGTTGACTCCCTGGACGGCGACGTGCTGACGGAGCGGAGCATCACGGGAGACAAGATCGTAGCCAACGCCATCACCGCAAATGAGATCGCCTCCCGGACCATCACATCCAATGAGATTCTGGCAGGCACGATCACAGGCGGTGAGATTGCCGCCGATACCATCGAAGGCTCTAACATAAAAGCCGGAGCGATCACCACGAACCATGTGGCGTCCAATTTCGGCGAGACGCTGGACCTGTCCAGCAATACAGGCATCAACCAGCGCGTGGAGCAGGTCTATTCCGATATGGACGTGCTGGTGGGATTCCGCATCGAGATCGTTTCGACATCTGATATCCTTTCGGAGGATATACAGACTACCACGCTCACCGCACGGGTATGGCATGGCAGCGAAAACGTGACAGACAGCCTGCCCGCATCCCGGTTCCGGTGGAAACGGAAATCTGCGGACAGCACCGCTGACGGCATATGGAACGCCGCGCATACCGGGATGAAAAGCATCACCCTCACAACCAGGGACGTGCTGTACAGCGCCACCTACGACTGCGAACTTTTAAAGGAAGAATGATTGAAAATGACGGGCGTGTCTGGTATACTCATGGCGTCAACTGAATATCGGTCATCGGAGGACAGTACGCCGTAGCGTAGGGGATCGTAAAGCGACAGCTTTGCAGGCCGCCTGTTGGATAAGATGCCGGGTGAGCTCGGAACAATTGGCTTTGAGCCTTTTGTTGCCGAGCACTATTTCATGAAGGAGGGCTTGAACATGGCCAGTATCACCCTGACGCTTCTCACCAACGACGACCGGGAACAGTTCATTCTGGACAACCAGCGCGCTTTCAAGTACGGCGCGACGGAAGAATTCGGGAAACGTGACGATCATTATGAAGAGGACGGAGAGATCATCTCCCGCGCAACTATAGAACGCAGTATTGATAATGGCGTTGCCTACCGCATCCGGGAAGATGGCAGGATTGTCGGAGGTGTCGTGCTCCAGATCGATGAGAAAACGAAGCGCAACCATCTCGATCTTCTGTTCGTCATTCCTGAAGCGCACAGCAAGGGCATCGGATTTGCTGCCTGGCAGGAAGTGGAACGCCTGTACCCCGAAACAGTTGTCTGGGAGACCTGCACGCCCTACTTCGAAAAGCGGAACATTCATTTCTACATCAACAAATGCGGATTCCATGCCGTAGAGTTCTTCCACCGCTTTCATCCTGATCCCCACGATCCGGAAACCGGAGAGCCCAACAGCTACGATGGGGACGATGGATTTGACGGTATGTTCCGCTTCGAGAAGCAAATGAAAAAGTGAAAACAGACCCTTTTTTTCTTGGTAAGCGTCATGTCATGTGGCGCTTTCTTTATATCATTTTTGAAGGAGGCAGCGCCACATGGCCATCATCGCAACCGGCTCCAAAACCATCATCGACTTGTCTGACGGCAAGT
>CAMVBO010000373.1 GCA_947165745.1 uncultured Clostridia bacterium
ATATGGCGAGCGTCACCAGCGCATAGAGGGACAACGCCACGGTAAGCCCCCGGGATATGGCGGTATGCACCACCACATCTCCGAAGCCGATGGTGGAAACCACTGTGAAGCAATACCACAGCGCTTCCCGGTAGGTATTGATCTCCGGTTCGCAGACCCATATCACCAGGGCGGTAAGCAGCATGAAGGCCACAAAGCCCGACATGATCTTATCCGCCCCGGTATGCTTCAGAATCCTGCGTATCAATCTGAGCTTTCTCACAGGCTGTTCCCCTGTCCTACGGTTCGATGATGTTGAAATTGCGGTTGATGGGCGACATGTACTTCACCAGCCGGGCGGGCACGGTGTCGTCGCCTTCAATCGTCATGTTGGCGATCACGTCGGCGTTGCCGTTCATCAGCGCCAGCAGCTGGAGCTTCGCACAGGTCAGCGTGCAGTCGCATGCCGCGGTCGTATCGCCCGGATAGGCCAGCAGTATGCCATCCCGCCGGACGACGCGGAAGGCCTCGCCGGTATCGGCGATGTTCAGCTTCAGCGTGAAGTCGTCCTTCTGGGCGGCCAGGGCGTCGGTCATGATGTCGATGTAATCCAGCATCATATCGGCGGTCATGCTCATCAGCATGGCTTCACGGCCCTTCACGGTGCCCTCCTTGTCCGCCTGGTTGCCCTCGCGCAATTCCCACGCGCCCATCAGGTACGCGCTGCGCCAGGGACCGCTCTCGGCCTGGTAGCCCAACTGCTCCAGCGCGTCGGCGCACAGCTCGCGGGCGGCCTGGTCGGTTGGGTCGGCGTAGACCAGCTCCTTCGTCACCTGGGCCACCCACTGGTATTCGCCGTTGTCAAAGTCCGCGCGGGCCTTCTCCAGCACGGCGTCCACGTCGCCCAGGTATTCCACCCACTTCTTCGCGGTGTCCTCCGGGGTCAGCGGGTTCAGGTTCACGGGGTTGGCGTCGTACCAGCCCATGTAGCGCTGGTAGACCGCCTTGATGTTGTGGCTCAGCGTGCCGTAATACTGGCGGCAGTACCACACCTTGTCCAGGCGCTCCGGCAGCGTCAGCGTCCGGGAGATCTCCGCGGCGGTCATGCCTTGGTTGATGTAATGCAGGGTCTGGTTGTTGATGTACTGGTAGACGGCGGCGGTGTCCTCCATGTAGGTGCGGATGGTCTCGTTGCCCCAGTGCGGCCAGTTGTGGCTCTGGAACACCACCTCCACGTTGTCGCCGAACAGGGCCTCCGCCTCCAGGATGTAGCCCGCCCAGGCCGCGGCGTCCCGCACCTGCGCGCCGCGCAGCGTGTAGATGTTGTGCATGGTGCCTGTGCAGTTCTCCGCCAGCCAGAGGCCCTTGTACCTCGGGAACCAGGCGTTCATCTCGGCGGGGGCCTCGGTGCCGGGGCTCAGCTGGATCTGGATCTCCAGCCCGTCGATGGTGATGGTCTCGTTGGTGGCAATCTCATAGGTCGGGGCCAGCAGGCCCACGGTGCCCACGGATTGGCCCAGGCCGATGCCGATGGCCATGCGCCCCGTCTCGCCGGGCTTCATCAGGGCGCCGTACTGGTACTGCGCCCGGCGGCCCATGGCGGGGCCGCAATACAGGTTCTCGCTGACGGCATGCTCCAGGAAGCCCTTGGGGGCCAGCACCACGGCCTTGCCGGAGGCCAGCTGCGCCTCCAGCGGCAGGGTGGCGTCCGCGGCGTCCTCGGCGGAGATCAGGCCGTAGATGCCGCCGTAGTGGTCGATGTGGGAATGGCTGTACAGCACGCCCTTGACGTCGATGGGCCCGAAGTGCTTCTCCATCAGGGCTTTGGCCGCGGCCATGTCCTCCTGGCACATCAGCACGTCGAACACCACCCAGCCGTTGTCCGTGCGGATGAAGGTGGCGTTGGCCATGTCGTAGCCCCGCACCTGGTAGATGCCGTCGCACACCTCGAACAGCCCCGCGTAGGCGTTGAGCTGGGTGTTGCGCCACAGGCTGGGGTTCACGGTGTCCGGGGCTTCGGCGTCCCGGACGAAGGCGAAATCCTCCAGGTTCCAGGCGACGATGCCGTCGTCCCGGGTGATGACCACGCTCTCCGGGGTCTCGATCAGCCCGCGAAGGGCGTTCTCCTTCTCAGTCTCGTCTGAAAAGTCCAGCCGGTCGTACCAGGCCCTGTTGGCTTCGGCGGTGTAGGTCGTGGCGGGCTTGTTCTCAGCCAGCGCCGTGCCGGATAAAACCAGCAGAAGGGCGATCGCAAGGCAAAGCAGCTGTTTCACTGGGATACCTCCTCACATGTAAAGTCGCTCCGATTGACCGGGTCGGGACGGGTTCAACGGGAAATATTAAGTCTCGGGCCTGATGGACGCGGTGACGAGCTGCGCCAGGGTGGCGAAACCCTCGTCCGAAGCGGGAGTAAATATGAACTGCACGTAGTTGCCGGACTGAGTGACGAACACCACGTACACGGCATCTACATCGGGAACGCTGAACGAGACGGCATCCAGGCCGTTGAGGGTGCAGCGCTCGATCTGCGTCGCGCCGTTGGCCTCCAGGGTGGCGACGGTCTCCTCCATCGTCGCGCCATCATACCCCGTCAGATACTGGGCGTAGATGCCCGCGGAGCCATCCGCCACCTCGTGCTTGGCGAGCATCTCCTCGCCGTCCTCCTCGGTGAGGTCCTTGTTCTCAAAGATATCGGGAACCCAGTATTCCAGGGCGATGTCGTTGAACACGTACCAGGTACCTTCAATGTCGGCCGCGGCGCTTTCAACATCCTCCCAGTTGATGGCGGGGACCTGTTCCGCAAAGGCGCAGGGCATCAGCAGCAGGGTCAGGGCCAGGATGGTTGCAAACAGCTTCTTCATGGGTTGTTCCTCCTTTATATTCGCCCGATTGTATCGGGTGATGTCACGCAAATCATGATTCTATCGGCCTATTTCACTTTAACCTTCACCTT
>CAMVBO010000374.1 GCA_947165745.1 uncultured Clostridia bacterium
CGCTGGACAAGCACTGCCAAAACCGGCTGAACGCCATCCACGGCGACATCGTCCACGTCCACAGCCCCTTCACCGCGGGCCAGGCGGGCCTTGTCTATGCCCAGAAAAGACACCTGCCCGTCGTGGGCACCTTCCACTCCAAGTACTACGACGATTTCCTCCAGGTCACCGGCGTGGAACTTGTGGCCAAGGTGGGCGTGAAGCATGTGGTGAACTTCTATGAGAAGTGCGACGAGGTCTGGGCCGTGAGCGCCTCCTCGGCGGACACGCTGCGGGGCTACGGCTATCAGGGCGACATCCGCGTGATGCCCAACGGCACCGACATCCGCCCCGTGACGGACGAAAAGGTGCGCGAGGTCGCCAAGCAATACAGTCTGACAGGCGAACAGCCCGTGCTGCTGTTCGTGGGACAGGTCAACTGGAAGAAGAACCTGCGCCGGGTGCTGGAGGCCTGCGCGAAGCTTGGGACGCCCTTCAGGCTGGTGGTGGCGGGCCAGGGCCCCCACGAGAAGGACGCGCGCCAGCTGGCGGAAAAGCTGGGCATCGCGGAGCACACCCTCTTCACCGGCCACATCACCGACCCGGACGCGCTGAACGCGCTGTACAAGCTGGCGGACCTGTTCCTGTTCCCCTCCATCTACGACAACTCCCCCCTGGTGGTGCGGGAGGCCGCCGCCATGGGCACGCCCTCCGTCACCGTGCTGGGCTCCAGCGCCGCCGAATGCATCACGGACGGCGATAACGGCCTGCTGTGCAGGGACGATTCCGACGACCTGGCCCGGGTGGTGAGCGCTGCGCTAGCCGACCCTGAATCCCTCGCCCGCATGGGCCGGCGCGCTCGCGACACCATTCCCATCCCCTGGTCCACTCTGGTGAACGGCGTGCTTGAGCGTTATCAGGCGCTTGTGTCACTCCGATGATTGTTGGGTCATCCAATACCCCCGACCCGCGCGACGTCCGCTGATCATGCACAAATCCAAAAAATGAGGCCGACCGGCAGCTGCCGGTCGGCCTCACCTGTCTTCCGCTTAGAACTGGATCCCGGAGACGATCTTGCCGATGGTCTCCACGTCGATGGTTTTGCTGAAGAACGACAGGTTGCAGTAGATATCGTCATGGCGCAGGGTGACGGACACGTTGCCGTCGCCGAAATCGCTCACGGTGATCTCCCGGCCGTCCACGGCCTTGATCTCGCCGTCGTCGCCCACCAGATAGTTGTCGGAGATGTTATTCTCGTCCTTGTAGAAGGTGGCGTACATGTTGTCGCCGCTGCTCGCGGCGGAGAAGGTGATGTTCACCCAGTCGTACTGGGTGTCCACTTCGCTCTCCAGCTCTGTCCAACCCTCGGGCAGCCAGGTGAACTTCGGCACCTCATAGCCCAACACGCCGTCGTCCACCGGCTCTTCGTACTCGTAGTCCTCGATCTCCCCGCCGTCAGAGGCGCCATAGACCTCGGTCTCGCCCACGACCGGCTGGGTATTGATCGCGCTGAACAGGCCAACCAGCTTCTGCACGCTCTCGTCGTTCATCAGCTTCTGGCTGTCCGCCATCAGGGATCCCACCACCTGCATCAAGGTCGCCTGGGCCGCCTGATCCTGGCCCATGGCGCTCATGGCCTCCTGGGAGAGGTCGTTCAGCACCAGCGCGGCCTCGTGGCCGTTGGCCTTGTCTTCGATGGCGTCGGCCACCACATCCAGATCGAAGGACAGGCCGAAAGTCAGCTGCTTGCTCGAAGCGTCGAAATTCACAGAGTTCCTGCCGGTGCCGTCGGGCTTTTGGATGCCGTTGGCCTGGAAGTAGAAGCTGGCGTCCTGCTGGTCGATGTCGATGCTGTAGTTGATGTCATAGGTCTCGCCGCCGCCAGCGCTGCCGGTGTGTATGAGCATCTGCACGTCGCCGATGCTCTCATCGTTCTGGGACAGCTCCATATCCATGCTCAGGTCCACGTGCTTGCCGTCGTCGCTGGCGCCCTGAACGCTCATCTCAATGGCCGCGTCCTGGGCCTTGTAATCCATGCTCACGTCGACCACCTTGCTCTCGCCCACATTCATGGCCTGGATGTTCATCACGATCGGGGGAATCTGGATGTTGGGCGCGCTGCTCTGCGCGTCCGCGGCGGCGGTGTTCTGCGCGACCAGATTGGCGAACATGTTGGTCATGTCGATGGTCACCGTGCCGTCCATCACCTGGATCCCGCCGTCTTCGGACACAGCTTCGACCACGTTCATGGTCATGTCCAGGCCGGTCTTCTCGAACAGGTCCTTAAAGCTGGTCAGGCCCCTCAGGCCGCTCTCCTCGGGCATCATGCTGTAGAGCTTGAGCATGGCCTGATAGTAGTTGTTCAGCGGCTCGCTGGCAGTGTACACCGCGTCCGCCAGCCGGGCCAACTGGTCGGCATTCATGGTATAGCTGTAGGAGGTCATCGCGTACTCCTGACCCTGAATCTCCTCGGTGACGACCTTGCCCTCGCCGCGATCCACGATCCCAGCCAGGATGCCTTCGCTCTTCGCCTGCAGGTCCGTCAGGAAGTCCGGGTCCTGCGCCGCCTGGATCAGGCCGCTGTAGGCGGGGATGAACTCCTGGGTGATGAAGTTCATCAGCTCGGGGTTCTGGCCGCCGGCCATCTGATTCTGCAGGGCCTGCATCATCTGGTTGGCCTGCTCGATCAGTGCGTTCAGTGCCTCGGCGGGCACGTTCACGGCCACGTCTCCGTTTTCAAACAGCGCGGTGATGCCGGTCTCGTCCACGCCCAGCTGGATGGGGAACAGCGTCTGGCCGTTCACGTCCACGCCCAGGTCATACACGGCCTTCTGGCCGTCGGTGGAGGCGCCCAGCCGCAGCTCGGGAGCCAGCGCCACGGTCTCGTCGTTGTATGTAATCTCCACGTTGTGCAGCACAAGGGACC
>CAMVBO010000375.1 GCA_947165745.1 uncultured Clostridia bacterium
CCATCAGGTCGACTTTCATGGCGTCAATGATCATCTGACGGACCTGCGCATATCTGAACCTGTCAGCCATCATCATTCCTCCGTAATCTCAACAGCGGTCCCAAGGGTGTATCTGCATGTATTGCCGGGGTGGATATTTTCATCGGTGATCAGCCGGTAGACCCAAGGCTTATGATCCGGATCAGCGGTCGTGGCAAATCGGCACCAGCGGATACCCTCACGCGCTTTGGCGACCACGTCAGCTGCGGTCACTTCGTTCGCCGCCTTTACTTCCACCATATACTTGTGCGTAGCGGTCTCCACCAGGAAATCCGGGTTGTATTGCTGGCCAGCCTGCCAGAACAGGCCGAGCTGATTGAGCGGCGGCTTAATCCAGCGGATGACATCCGGATCTTCCTCCAGGATGATGGAGAACAGCCGCTCCGGATCGCTGTCAAAAGCATTCTCCGTGTAATAACCCTTTCTGTATCCTGTGAACAGATATTTCCGGATGTTCGACCTGTCCGTGAACGGACGGTCAAAGCGGACGCGGCCGTCCTTCCGGATATTCTTCACGAAGCGCCGGAAGAGGATCAGATCTTTCTGTACGATATGGATGTCCTGTGTCTTCCGGTCCATATGCTCATAGATCTGCGTTCGGATGTCCGACACGATCAACGTGGCGTACCGGCGCACGATCCGGCGCTTTTCTTCTTCATCGCCATCGATCTGCGCCAGATACTGATCCACGACATCAATGATGAAGTCCGCGTCGTCATAGGACAGCTCGCTGATGGAATCCAGCAGCATGCAGGCCAGCGTGTTCATCGCGTCGTCCACTTCCAGAATCTGCGCGTCCACCGAGGCGAGGAACTGCTGATTGACAGCGTCGAAGCGCTCGATCTTCGCCATGGCCACTTCAAAGTCCGGAATGGTGCGCCGTACCTGAAAACGATTGAATTTTACCTCGGACGTGGTCTGCACCAGAATCTTCGGAACAGAGATAGCCTTGCCGGAGTATTCCGTGATCCTGCGGACAAATTCGTCTTTGGAAAGCGGCTTCTCTCCGGTGGGTGATGTTGCGGCCGGCGGGGCAACGGTTTCCTGCGGCTGGCTTTCAGAAGAACCGCTGTCCGTGGCCACCGGGGCAACATCAAAAATAGATATCTGGTTGTCGTCGGCTTCAGACGTCTGCCGCGGCCTTGCGGGGCCGAAAGTCTTCAGATAGGCCGTGTACAGCTCCTGCTGGGTCTGGGGATTGTCCACCTCGCGGAATGTACGGGTACCGGTGTCCGTCACGATCTGATCAAACAGGGACAGCTGGCCGTCATCCACGGGGCTGCTGACATCCACAGTGTCGGTCGGTTCCACTTCCGTTCTGTCCAGATCGCGGTAGCGGAATATGTCGCTGCTCTTGATCTCATCCACCAGTTCCCTGTAATGCTCATGGGCGACGATATCCAGCGTGTCGAGATCCTCATTGCCCGTTACCTGGCCAAAGGGCAGGCGCAGACCTCTGCCGATGGTCTGCATGGCCAGAATATCGCTTTTCGCTGCGTTCAGCGGAATGATGGTGAACAGATTGTTGACGTCCCAGCCTTCCTTCAGCTTGTACACGTGCAGCACGATTTCAATGGGATTATCAGCCCTTTCGATAGAGAGCAGGAGCCGCACGTTCTCCTCGGTTTCCTCGCCCTTCATGTTGGAGTGGATCTCAATGACCTTTCCCTTATAGCGGCCGCCGAGGAAGCCGTCGCTGTCAATCATCGCCCGGATATCCCTGGCGTGATTCGTGTCGCGGCAGGCGATCAGGACGATCGGCTTCACATACGGCAGCTCATGGTCGGCGCAGTACTGCCGCAGCAGACCCTTGCGGTGCTCATGCTGGGTCAGACCGTCGCGGATCTTCATTTCTTCGATATCCGCCGCACTGTATCCGGCCATGTTGGAGCGGCCCATGACCACGGGCGTTTTCAGATAGCCCTCCACCGCGCCGCGGGCGAGGTCGTAGGCGTAGATCACGTTGGAGGTCGACTTGGGCGTGGCGGTGTACTCCAGCCCCAGAACAGGCTTGAGAAAATTGATGGCGCGCATGGAGGCGGGAGCATAATACCTGTGCGCCTCATCCATACAGATCACCAGGTCGTCAAAGCTGGCAAGAACAGCGGAGAAGGACATGCCCAGCGTCTCCCGGAACTTGTGGAAGTTGAACTGAGTGTCCGTTTTGCTGTTGAAGATCTTGCCGATGTTGAAGATGAACAGTTCAATCTCGGAAGACTTTTCGATCTGCATCGCCGTCTGCACATAGTGCACCGGGTAGGTATCGTAATTCTCGCCATCGTACACCTTTGGCCTGCCCATCTCGGCCTCCAGCCCTTTGAAGATATACTTCGGATGGGCGGGATTGGCCTCCTTGCGCAGTTTGTCATAGATGGTGCTGCCCGGCGCAAGGATGAAAAAGTGCCGGTAGCCCTTCGTCTTATACAGATAATAGATGCAGGCACCCATCAGCCGGGTCTTGCCGATGCCGGTGGCCATGGCGAAACAGAAGGACGGGAAGTCAAATTTGTCGTCCACTCTGATGGTGCGCTGCTTTTCGCAGTATTCTGATGCGGCCGCCTCCACGGCGGCCTTGCTGTCCCGCTGATAGTCACAGTGGGCGCTGATGGCGTCCAGATAGCCCAGTGCCTCCCGCTGAGGATCGCGCAGGCTCATGGCGTATCCGATTCTCTTCACGATGTCAGCCACTGTCAGCGCACCTCACTTTCAAAACTGCACTTTTCGAGCAGGTCTTTCGGGATCTTCCGCACCTCGATGTTGTCCGGAAGGCTCATGTCCGACTGGATGGCCATGCCGTAAATCAGGAGGGACTGGTCCTCGCCGAGGGAGGAGGCCACCGACCGGACGTATTCCG
>CAMVBO010000376.1 GCA_947165745.1 uncultured Clostridia bacterium
GGCGAGAGCATCGTGGTGGGCGGCGGCAACTACGGCCAGGGCTCGTCCCGCGAGCACGCCGCGCTGGTGCCGATGTACCTGGGCGTGCGGGCCGTGATCGCCAAGTCCTTCGCCCGCATCCACGTGGCGAACCTGATCAACGCCGGCATCCTGCCGCTGACCTTCAAAAACCCGGACGACTACGACGCCTTGAACCAGGGCGACGCGCTGGCGCTGAAAAACATCCACGCCGGCATGGACGCCGGGGAAATCATCCTGGAGGACGTGACCACCGGCCAGTCCTTCCCCCTCGCCTGCGACTTCACCGAGCGGCAAAAGGCCATGCTCAAGGCGGGCGGGCTGCTGGCATATACGGCAAAGAGATAATTATGAATCAGGAATGAGGAGTGAGGAATGGATGTTGAAATCCTTGCGGATTTCTTTTGATTGAAACAGATCGATGACGAAGCTTTCCCCTCATATACAATCAGACAAATCCGCAGGATTTGCACCGCCATTCCTCATTCTTCATTCCTCATTTCAAACTTTACATGCAGGAGGCAAAAGCCATGAATCAGTACATCGACGCCGCTGTCAACCACTATCGCGCCCTGCTGGAAGAGCAGCTGGCCCGCGTTGAGCGCATGGAAAACGCCGCGCCGGCCAAGGACTTCACCGCCCTGCCCGTCGTCACCATCGGGGTGATCGACGGCGACGGCATCGGCCCGATCATCTCCGCCCAGACCACGCGGGTGCTGGAGACCCTGCTCAAGGACGAGCTGGCCTCGGGCAGCATCGTGCTCAAGCACATCGAGGGCCTGACCATCGAAAACCGCCTGGCTGTGGGCGAGGCCGTGCCCCAGGACGAGCTGGCGGAGGTCAAGACCTTCGACGTGTTTTTGAAGGGCCCCACCGAGACCCCCAAGGGCGGCACCATGGAGAGCGCCAACGTCACCCTGCGCCGGGAGCTGGACCTGTACGCCAACGTGCGGCCCGTGTCCGTGCCGGAAAAGGGCATCAACTGGACCTTCTTCCGCGAGAACACTGAGGGCGAGTACGTGCTGGGCAGCCGGGGCATCGAGGTGCCCGGCAAGCTGACCATGGACTTCAAGGTCACCACCGAGCCCGGCACCCGGCGCATCGCCCGCATGGCCTTTGACTACGCCAGGAACAACGGCAAGGACATGGTGGCCATCGTCACCAAGGCCAACATTATGAAGAAGACCGACGGCCGTTTCTCCGAAATCTGCCACGAGGTGGCCGAGGAATATCCCGGCATCGCCGCCGAGGACTGGTACGCCGACATCGTCACCGCGAAGCTGGTGGACGAAAAGTCCCGCGGCCGCTTCCAGGTGTTCGTGCTGCCCAACCTGTACGGCGACATCATCACCGACGAGGCCGCCCAGATCCAGGGCGGCGTGGGCACCGCCGGCAGCGCCAACCTGGGCGACCAGTACGCCATGTTCGAGGCCATCCACGGCTCCGCGCCCCGGATGATCGAGACCGGTCGGGGCGACTACGCCAATCCCTCCAGCCTGCTCCGCGCGGCCAGCATGCTGCTTCGGCACATCGCCCGGTATGACAAGGCCGACGCGCTGGACAAAGCGTTGGACAGTGTGCCCCACGACGGCGACACCGCCAGGGGCTTTGCCGATCGGCTGATTCAGGCCATTGAGGGGTAGAAAACTTAATAGAAGCGCGTATATAATGGGAACGACCTCTTCCATCTCCGCATAGGGCAAGATGAGAGGGGTCGTTCCCAATTTCGATGCCGCATGAATATTCAATGAATATTTATTCAGTTTTAACTTGAATAAGCGGCTGTATTGGCGTATAATATGCGTATATCCATGAATGAACTGGGAGGATCGACCATGACCAAGGTATTCATCGACGGCAGCGCCGGAACCACCGGGCTGCGCATCCGCGAGCGGCTGGAGGCCCGCGCGGACATCGAGCTGATCCTCCTGCCGGAGGCGTTGCGCAAGCAGCCCCAGGCGCGCAGGGACGCCATCCACGCGGCGGACATCGCCTTTCTTTGTCTGCCGGACGACGCGGCCCGCGAGGCCGTGGCCCTGGCCGGGGACTGCGATACCGCCATCATCGACACCTCCACCGCCCACAGGACGGCCCCCGGCTGGGTCTACGGCATGGCGGAGCTGCCGGGCCAGAGGGCGCGCATCGCCGCATCCAAGCGCGTCGCCAACCCCGGCTGCCACGCCAGCGGGTTCATCGCCCTCGTCGCGCCGCTCGTGCACGCGGGCGTGCTGGATCCGCGGGCGAAGCTGTCCTGCTTCTCCCTCACCGGCTACTCCGGCGGCGGCAAAAAGATGATCGCGGACTACGAGGCCGAGGACAGGAGCCCCCTGCTGGACGCCCCGAGGCAGTACGGCCTCACCCAGGCCCACAAGCACCTGAAGGAAATGGCGGCCATCTGCGCTCTGGACAGCGCGCCGGTGTTCTCCCCCATCGTGGCGGACTTCTACAGTGGCATGGAGGTGTCCGTGCCCCTGTTCGGCGAGTGGATCGACGGCGGCATCGCCCGGGTCCGCGAGGTGTACAAGGCGGCCTATCCCGGGCCGGTGATCCGGTTTGTGGACAGCGCCGACGAGGCCGGCTTCCTGTCCGCCGGGGCGCTGTCAGGCCGGGACGACATGGAAGTCACCGTCACCGGCGGCGACGAGCGCCTGCTGCTCACCGCCCGGTTCGACAACCTGGGCAAGGGCGCGTCCGGCGCGGCCATCCAGAACATGAACATCCTCATGGGCGCGAACGAGACGGAGGGACTGGTCCTTGGCTGATACGCAGGAAATCCGCATACTGCCGATGCGCGAGGAGGATTACGACGCCGTGCGGGCGCTGTGGATGACCATTCGCGGCTTCGGCATACGGGCGCTGGACGATTCCCG
>CAMVBO010000377.1 GCA_947165745.1 uncultured Clostridia bacterium
CGCGGTTGACGATGACCACGCCGTTGGAGAAGGGCTCGATGCCGCAGATGCACTCAAAGCAGCCGCAGGAGGTCATGGGGTCCATCATGATGGAGTAAAGGCTGACCTGTTCCAGCGCGCCGTGAGAATACTTGTTGACGGCCTCGTTCACGTCCTCCCAGATGCCGATGTTCTCGTCGATGACCCGCTCCTTGGGCACGATCTGGCAGGGCCCGTTGGGGTCCAGCTGGTTGGTGGCCTTGGCGTCCATCCAGCTGACGGCGCCGCAGAGGCCCAGGCGCTCGGGGGTGACGATGCAGACATGGCTGGGGGAGAAGGACTGGCAGAGGATGCAGGTGTAGAACACATCCACGCTCTCGTCGGTGAGCTTGCTGACGCGGGCGTCGCGGGCGTCGTAGACCTTGTTGGCCTCGATGCGCAGCTCGTGGACCTTCTCGGGCTCGGTGTAGATGGTGACCTGGCACTTGTCCACAACGGCGTCGTACTCGTTCTTGATCTTGGCGTAGAGCAGCTCGCCGAAGTGCTTCATGCGGAAGCCGGCCTCGAAGGCGGCCTTGCTGACGCGGATGCGGATCAGGTCGCGCTGACCGGTGTGCATGATGCCTTCCAGGCAGTTGATGAAGGAGTGGATCTTACGCTCCATGACGGGCTCGAAGTCGGGCTGCATCTTCACGCCGCCCACTTCCACGATGGTGGCCATGCAGATCTTCTCGCCCACGCCGAATTCGTCGATGTCCTTGCCCACGAGGGTGATCTTGTGGTCCTCGATCTCGTGGACGTCCTTGGTGCGCACCAGCTCCAGGCAGTCCTTGCGGGAGCCGTCGGCCTCCAGCTGCATGTCGCCCTTGCGGATGATCTCGCCCTCGAAGGCGGAGGAGCAGGCGATGGGGATGTCCATCTCGGTGACTTTGATCTTGATGCCCCGGGCCTCCAGGCTGCAGTCGATCCACTGGTCCACATCCTCGTTGATGATGAGGGACTTGGGGACCCGCCAGTTCATATCCTTGGTCTCGTTGGTGATGACCGGGAAGCCCATGGCGATGGCGCCCGCGCCGCAGGCCACGGTGATGTCGCTCACCGGGGTGAAGGCGTTGACGAAGGCGAAGATGCGGTCCATGGTGTAGGTGTTCATGTTCACATAGTCGCCGGGCTGGATGTTGCCGAAGATGAAGGCGGCCCGGACCACCAGGGAGATGATGTGGCTCACGGCGATGATGTCGGGGCCCACGGGCACCACGCGCACGGGGAAGCCCATCTTCACGCCCTTGCGCATGGCCTGGTCGATGATGCCGCCCAGCAGGAACACGAAGATGCCCCGGGACTGGTAGCCCTTGATGAGCGCCACGGCCTGCTCGTCGGTGGGGGCCTCGTCGATCAGCACCACGAAGCCGGGGATGTCCCGGGTGACCAGAGGCACGCCCAGCTCACGGACCTCGGCGTCGGTCATGTGGCCGTGGTATTTGTTGTCGTTGGGGTTGTCCGCTTCGCCGTAGGGCTTGGGGTTCACGGCGTATTTGCAGGCCTCGATCACTTCGGCGGCCATGGCGGTGGCGATGCCGGAGTGGAAGATGTCGGCGGTGCGGTTGTTGCGGGTCATCATGGCGCGGATGGGGACCAGAGCGTCCCGCAGCTGGGCCATGTTGGTGACCTCCAGGGCGGTATAGGCCTTGATGCAGGCCAGATAGTAGGCGGTGTTGCCGAAGGACACGGGGGCGTTTTCCCCGATCTTTTCAATGGTTTCCTTAACAGCGGCTTCCGCTTTGAAATACATTTCGTCGGAGCCGTGGTATACAACGTCAAACAGTCCCAATGTGTTTGCCTCCTATTTCGTGTCGATGCGGTCCTTGATCCGGCGGATCTCCGCAACGGTCTCATCGCTGTACTCATAGGGCGAGCGGCCCGCCCGGTCGGCGTCGGCCACCGCCTCGCTGAAATGGACGATGCCCAGCAGGGCTTCGGCGGGGATGTTTTCCCGGATGAAGGCTTCATCCGCCTCCGTCCGGACCTTGTTGGCCACCACCCGCACCCGGGAGATGCCCAGGTCGGCGGCCAGCCGAACGATCTGCCGGTAGGTCTGCACGCTTCTCGCGCCCGGCTCGATGACGACGATGAACTGATCCATCCCGTCCGTCGTGCCCCGGCCCAGGTGCTCCAGCCCGGCCTCCATGTCCATGATGACCACGTCCTCCTGCCGGAGGATCAGGTGGGCGATGAGGCGCTTGAGCACCACATGCTCCGGGCAGACACAGCCGCTGCCGCCGGTCTCGATGGTGCCCAGCACCAGCAGGCGCACGCCGTTATGCTCCTTCGCCACCAGGTCCGGGATGTCGTCCACCTTCGGGTTGATCTTGAAGAACTTGCCGTAGGTGTCGGCTCCGGCGCCGGTGCGCTCGGCGATGAGCTTGCGCATCTTGGAGATGGGGGTGATGCCCGCCAGCTCCTCCTCGCTGAAGCCCAGGGCCGCGCCCAGGTTGGCGTCCGGGTCCACGTCGGCGCAGAGGACCTTGTTGCCCTCGTCGGCGTAGAGCCGGGCCAGAATGGCGGCGACGGTGGTCTTTCCCACGCCGCCCTTGCCCGTGACTGCGATCTTCATGGGTCGTTTCTCCCGCTTGTCAGATGCCCAGGGCCGCGCGCTTGGCTTCGATGCCGTCGATCATGGCCTGCACCAGCTGGTCGCAGTCGGTGTTGATGATGTAGCCGGCGCCCACCATCTTGCGGGTGCCCTCGGTGATGAGCTCCATCATCTCGGCGCTGCCGCTGACCTGGGGCTCCACGCCCAGGTAGGTGTCGATGCCGGTGGCGACGACATAGTTGGCGATGCTGACGGCCTTCTCGCTCATCCACTCGGGGGCGCAGCCCACCACGGGCACCTGGGGAA
>CAMVBO010000378.1 GCA_947165745.1 uncultured Clostridia bacterium
GAAAAGCTGTTCCGGCGCATCCGGCAGTTCGGCGGTCCCGCGCGCCAGGGCGGCGAGCCGGGCACGGTCTGCGCGCCGCTGGGCCTGATGGACGAGATGAACGCCGCCGAGGGCCTGTCCTGGGCCTCCTCCGCCGGGCCGGAGGAGATGCGCCAGCAGCGCAACCGGGCCTACGACCTGTTCAACGTGCCCCATCCCTTCACCGGCATCCATGTGACGGAGAAGGGCCTGGACGTGCTGGAGCAGTACGTGAAGGACGTGCGGGACGTGATCGGCTATGAGGTGCCGCTGGCCATCGACCACTTCGGCCACATCTGCGTGGAGGACTGCATCCGGCTGTGCCGCCGCATCGAAAAGTACAACATCGCCTGGGCCGAGGACATGATCCCCTGGCAGTACACCGACCAGTACAAGCGGCTGAGCGAGGCCACCACCGTGCCCATCTGCACCGGCGAGGACATCTACCTGGCCGAGGGCTTTGAGCCGCTGCTGACCAGCCGGGCGCTGAGCGTCATCCACCCGGACATCCTCACCTCCGGCGGCATCCTGGAGAACAAGAAGATCGGCGACCTGGCCCAGCGCCACGGCGTGGCCATGGCGGTGCACATGGCGGAGAGCCCGGTTTCGGCCTATGCCTGTGTGCACAGCGTGGCCGCCACCGAAAACTTCTATGTGCTGGAGAACCACTCCGTGGACGTGCCCTGGTGGGACGACATGGTCATCGGCGCGCCGAAGAAGATCGTGGAGAACGGCTTTATCACCGTGCCCGACAAGCCGGGCCTGGGCGTGGACGACTACAACGACGAAGTGCTGCGCGAGCATTTGCACCCCGACTACCCCGAGATGTGGACCGAGACCAGCCGCTGGGACGACGTGTATTCCCACGACCGGCTGTGGAGCTGACGGAGGCGGCGATGAAGGACATCATCGTATTGACGGACGACCGCATGGCCGAGGCCCGGGACGTGCGGGACTACCTGCGGGAGCAGGGCTATCGGGTGGAGACGGTTCCGGGTGAAATCCGGCTGTGGGACGAGGCTGCCCTGATCGAGTGGACCGCGCCGCTGGCGGAAGAGCTCGCAGGTGTGATCCACCCGGCGCCGCCGCGCATACTGGGCAGCGTGGAGTCCGTCTCCGAGGACGACTGGAACCGCGCGGCGGACGAGGGCCCCATGGCGGCCTGGTGCGTCACCAAGGTGTTCTGCGGGTTGATGAAGGACCATGGCGGCGGCAGTTTGATCTATCTGAACAGCATCCACGCCGAAAAGCCCGTGGGCCAAGGCGCGCTGTTCAGCATGGGCTGTGCGGCGGCGCAGATGCTGTGCCGGGAGGTCGCCCAGGACTACGCCCAATTCGGCGTGCGCGCCTTCTTCATCCAGAAGGGCGTCACCGACGCCGACCCGGACAGCAAAAGCCCCGTGTCCAGCCTGTATTACGGCGTGGATATGCGCTATCCGACGCGCAAAATGCCGGACGCGGGCTATCTCAACGCGTTGACGGCGTTTCTGCTGACCCCCGGCGCGGCGGCGCTCAACGGCAGCGACCTGATGGCCGACGGCGCCATGACCCAGTTTTACACCCATCGCTACAAGGTGGAAGGGAGGCCGTACTATGACTGGCCGTCTTCATGACCGCGTCGCTCTGGTGACGGGCGGCGGCAAGGGCGTGGGCGCGGGTGTGGTGAAGGCATTGGCGGAAAAGGGCGCGCGCTGCTGCATCAACTGCAACACGAATCGCGCCATGGCCGAGGAGACCCTGCGCCAGGTGGAGGCCGCCGGGGGAGAGGGCTTCGTGTTCCAGGCAGACGTCACTGACGCAGCGCAGCTTCAGGGCATGGTGGAAGCGATCATCGAAAGGTGGGGCAGGCTGGACATCCTGGTGAACAACGCCGCCATGCAGCCCAACCTGTTCATCGACATGTATGACTATGACACGCTGCGGCGGCTGTGGGAGATCAACATCGGCGGCTATTTTCACGCCGTGCGCGCCTGCCTGCCGCACCTCAAAAAGAGCGATTGCGGCCGCGTGGTCAACATTTCCAGCATCCACGGCAAGCGGCCCACCGGCTTTGACGCGGGCTACGCCATGACCAAGGGGGCCATTCGCATGTTCACGCGGGAGCTGGCGCTGGAGCTGTATGCCGACGGCATCACCGTGAACGCCGTGGACCTTGGCGGCTGCAAGATCGAATTCAAGACCGGCAACGCGCCCATTCGCGCCCACAACCCGCTGGACTGCAACAACCCGGACATGAACGGCTTTCGCCAGGTGACGCCACGGGACGTGGGCGAGCTGGTGTGCTATCTGTGCACGCCGGAGGCCTCGGCGCTGACGGGCGACGGCATCCGCGTGGACAAGGGCCTGATACTGCTCTGACCGACGACAAACGGAGGGAATATTCATGTTTTTCAACGATCCGGAAACCATCATTCGTCTCACGCCGGAGTGGACGGGGGAGCGCCTGCCGGACGGGCGGCCCAAGGTCAGTCGGGACGTGCTGAACCGGATGCGGAAGATCACTTTTGAGGAGGCCTGGGGCCCCCTGTGGAACATGGGCTATCGGAACAACTGGGAGTGCAACTTCAAGATGAGCCACGGCGACAACATCCTGGTGGGCCGCGCCGTGACCGCCGTGATGATGCCCTTCCGCCCGGACCTGGACAAAGCGCTGCGGGATATCGGCGAGGGCGAGGGCCACAAGGGCTTTTACAACCAGTGGGTGATCGACAGGCTGGTGGAGGACGACGTGGTGGTCGTGGACCTGTACGACAAGATCTTCGAGGGCACCTACGTGGGCGGCAACCTGTCCACCGCCATCCACACCCGCACCAAGCGGGGCGGCGCGGT
>CAMVBO010000379.1 GCA_947165745.1 uncultured Clostridia bacterium
CGTCCGCCTCCGGCTGGGCCGACAGTGAGCAGGAGCCGGCGTGGACGATGGCGGAGGCGCTGATGTCCGCATCCTTTACGTCCGCCTCCGAAAGCAGCGTATCGGCCCCCGGTTTTCTGGCAAAGGTGAACTTGCGCTCGCCATCCTCCGCCAGAGTGACGAAGGCCATCGTGGTGACAGCCTCCCGGCACAGCGCCGGGCAGGCAGGGGTCACGTCGTTTTCCTTCAGCGTCTCCAGCAGGAATCGGCCGAAGTCATCGTCGCCCAGCTTGCAGCACATGGCGGCGTTCAGCCCGTTCTTGCTGGCGGCAATGGCTACGTTTGCCGGCGCGCCGCCGGCTTTGCGGATGTAACTGGCGGGCTCGCTGCCGGGAATGAAGTCGATCAGCATTTCGCCGATGCTGTAAAGATCGAACATGTTATGACCTTCCTTCATATATAAATAGGATTGCCTGTTGATGACATTTTACCAGAAAGGCGCGCGGTGCGCAACACGGATTTTGTCGTTTGCCCCATGGCGGCGAGAAACGAAAATTTCATCCGGCCAAGGCCTTGACAAACCCGGACCGTTATTGTATAATACAACATGTTGCTCGGGGTTATAGCTCAGTTGGTTAGAGCGTTACGTTGACATCGTAAAGGTCGATGGTTCGAGCCCATTTAACCCCACCACAAAGGCCGCTCATTTTTTGAGCGGTCTTTTTCTGCGGCCTCACGCGGCTGGCAGTCGCCCCGCAAAAGGCGCGGGAACTTCGCCGGGACCGTCATTCCAGCGTTTTTAGCATCTGGGCGGGGTTGTCAGCGGCCTTCACCTTGTCGAAGGCGCGGACGATCACGCCGTTTTCGTCGATCAGGTAGGTGGTGCGCACCACGCCCATCGACACTTTGCCGTAGTTTTTCTTTTCTTTCCAGACGTCATAGGCCTGGATCACCGTCTTCTCCTCGTCGGAGAGCAGTGTGAAGGGCAGACCGAACTTCTCCTCAAAGCGCTTGTGAGAGGCGACGGAGTCCTTGCTCACGCCCAGCACCACAGCGCCCTTCTCCAGGAACTGGGGAAACAGTTCGCCGAAGCCGCAGGCCTGCTTGGTGCATCCAGCGGTGTTGTCCTTGGGGTAGAAATACAGGATCACCTTCCTGCCGCGATAGTCCGACAGGCTGTGGGGCGTACCGTTCTGGTCCGGCAGGGTGAAGTCCGGGGCGGGGGTTCCAATGTTCAGCATGGCGGTATCCTCCTCAATATAATAAGTATATTATACAGCCTTCGCTGGCGCTTGACAATCTCCCCGCGCGTATTTACAATAATATGCGGTGATGGCTATGGCTTCCGGCCTGCGGGCAAAGCTGAACATGATGAAAGCTCCGGCCCCCGCCGCGCCGCAGAGGCGCCCGGGTGGCGTGATTTGCCATGTCAGCCGCGTGCCGCTGAATAGCGCCATCTACGACCTGCCCGCCTCGGGGTTGAGGCGCATCGGCTGGGCCGGCCCCCGATTCGACGTGCGCCGATGCCTGTTCCTGGACACCGAGACCACCGGCCTCTCCCACGGCGCGGGCACGGTGGCGTTTTTGGTGGGCGTGGGCTACGTGGACGGGCCGGAGCTGGTCATCGAGCAGTACCTGATGCGGGAATATGCCGACGAGCCGGAGCTGATCGACCGCCTGAGCGGGCGCATGGAGGGCTTCGACTGCGTCTGCACCTTCAATGGCAAGACCTTCGACATGCCGCTGCTGGAAACCCGGTTCACCATGTGCCGGATGCGGGATAGGTGGCGGGAGATGGAGAACCTGGACCTCATCACCCCGGCGCGGCGGGCCTGGAAGCTGCGGCTGGGCAGCTGCCGCCTTTCCAACCTGGAAGCGGAGATCCTGGGCATGCCCCGGGAGGACGACCTGCCCGGCAGCGAGGTGCCCGCGAGGTACTTCGAGTTCATGAAGACCGGGGACGAGGCGCTGCTCACGGACATCATCGACCACAACCGGCAGGACATCGCCACCCTCTCAACGCTGCTGATCAAGCTGTGCGAGATCAACGACCGGCCCGACCGGCTCACCGACCAGCGGGACCAGTTCAGCCTGGGCCGTTCCCTGGAGCGGCAGGGGGAGCTGAAGGTCGCCCGGGAGCTGTACCGGGTGTCGGCAATCCCCAGGCCCGCGGGGACCCTGGCTGCCCTCACCGGCGAGCGGGTGGCGGGCATGGCCAACTGGCGCATCTACCTGCTGTGCCGCAAGTCCCGGGACTGGGAGGGCGCGCGGGACGTGCTGGAGCAGATGCTGAACCGGCGGCAGATGCCGGGGGAGGCGTGCGTCGCCCTCTCCAAGCTCTACGAGCACCGGTTCGGGGACGAAAAAAAGGCGCTTCAATACGCGCTGAAGGCAAAGGACTATCCCGACTGCGAGCCGCATGAGCGGCTTGAGAAGCGCGTCATGAGGCTGAAACGCAAGATGAGCGAAGGAGATATGTGATATGGGATTCTTTGACACGGCGAAGGCCGCCATCATCGGCAACAGGGCCTACAGGCTGCACGTGGACGCCAACAAGATCGCGGGGGAGGGCAAGCCCGAAGAGGCCGGGGCGAAGTACGCCGAGGCGCTGCGCCTCTATGGCGAATCGGAAAGGCTGGGCAACATCGCCCCGAACGTCACCCAGGGCCACGCGCTGCTGCTGCTTCGGGAGGGTCGCACCGAGGAGGCCAAGGCGCTGCTGGAGAAGATGTCGAAGAACAAGTCCCTCTCCAAGGACGACTGGTTCCAGCTGCGGGTGCAGTATTCCATCTGCCTGTGGCGCCTGGGCGAGCTGGACAAGGCCATGGAGACCATGGGCCGCGCCGCCGCCTACAAGATGAAC
>CAMVBO010000380.1 GCA_947165745.1 uncultured Clostridia bacterium
CTGATTCTGAATGCGGCAGTCAAAAACAAGGTTCCGCAGTCCGAACTTCCGAGCACCCTGTATATCATCTCGGACATGGAGTTCAACTACTGCACCCGTGACGCGGATACGACCAACTTCGAGTATGCCAGACAGCTGTTCGAAGCGCACGGCTATACTCTGCCGAGAGTCGTGTTCTGGAACGTGCAGAGCCGGAACCGTCAGCAGCCGGTCACGCAGAACGAGCAGGGCGTTGCGCTGGTCAGCGGCTGCACGCCGAGGATTTTCTCGATGCTGGCCGACGGCGAGCTCTCTCCGTATGCCTATATGCTCCGCGTTTTGGGCAGCGAGAGATACGAGCATATCGCCGCTTAAACATTGAACCGCCGGGGAGAATGGAACGCCCCTGCCAATTGTAGGCAGACGGAAGGTGCATTCTCTCCGGCTGTTCCGGTATTCAGGAGGTTATTTTCATGATTGAAGTAAAAGGCGCGTTCAATACCGCTGTTTGCTATACCGAGAACCTTGAACCCTTCGCGGCGGAACAAATTAAGTCCGTTTGCGATCAGGAAGCCTTTGCCGGCTGCAAGATTCGCATCATGCCAGACGTCCACGCCGGCAAGGGCTGCACCATCGGTACGACCATGACCATCACCGACAAGATCGTACCCGGCATGGTCGGCGTCGATATCGGCTGCGGCATGGAGACCGTCATGCTCGAAGAGCGCGCACTGGACTTTGACAAGCTCGACGCTCTGATCCGCGCGCGGATCCCCTGCGGCTTTGACGTCCGTGTCGTGCCGCACGAGCTCAACGGCGAGATCGACCTGCACGAGCTGCGCTGCGCGCCGTATGTCAATCTCTATCGCGCGGAGCACAGCATCGGTACGCTCGGCGGCGGCAACCACTTCATCGAGGTGGACCGCGACGAGGACGGCCATTTGTACCTCGTCATCCACTCGGGCTCCCGCCACCTCGGCAGCGAGGTCGCCGAGTACTATCAGGAGCAGGGGCGCCTCGCCATGTGGGGCGGCGCGCGTCACCAGCTGGACGCAGTCATCGCCCGGCTCAAGGCGGAAGGCCGCTTCCGCGAGATCCAGCCGACGCTTAACGAGCTGCGCAAAGAGCATACGATCAATATCCCTAGTGACCTCGCCTACGTCGAGGGCAAGCTCTTCGACGACTATATCCACGACATGAAGATCACTCAGCGTTTTGCCATGCTCAACCGCAAGGCGATGGCCGAGACGATCGTGACCGGCCTCGGCCTCACGCCGGCGGAAGTCTTCACGACCATCCACAACTACATCGACACCGGCAACATGATCCTGCGCAAGGGCTCGGTTTCCGCGCAAAAGGGCGAGAAGCTGCTGATTCCCATCAACATGCGCGACGGCAGCCTGATCTGCGTCGGCAAGGGCAACGACGACTGGAACTGCTCCGCACCCCACGGCGCCGGCCGGCTCATGAGCCGCAAGGCCGCATTCAAGGCGCTCTCCATGGACGAGTACCGCGAGGAGATGTCCGGCATCTATACCACCTGCGTGGTGCCGGAGACCATCGACGAGTCGCCCATGGCCTACAAGAGCATGGATGAAATCCTTTCCCAGATCGGCCCGACCGCTGAGGTGGTCCGCAAGATCAAGCCCGTCTACAACTTCAAGGCGGCGGAGTAGTAACCATTCAATTTGAGGAAACAGTCCCGTTAATACTGCCCAACCACTCATGCAGTTGGGGATTAACTTGCGGGAATGTTTTAAGGAAGCACCTGCTGTGGGCAGAGCCGTCCCTTGATCATACCGATCAAAACGACTGCCATTGTCCAGAGGTGCTTCCTTGCATTTGTCGCATGGCAGGCGACCACTTGAAACGGTGATCTTCGTATCATTAGGTTACAATCTAACGAACGGAGGTCACCACCATGAAAAACAACAAGAACAACATCACCGAGCTCGTCTGCATCCTCGACCGCAGCGGCTCCATGAGCGGGCTGGAAAGCGACACCATCGGCGGCTTCAATTCGCTGATCAACAAGCAGAAGAAGGAAGACGGAATGTGCTATGTCTCCACCGTGCTCTTCAACTCGGAAAGCACCGTAATCCACGACCGTGTGCCTATTGAGAAGATCGAGCCCATGACGGCGGACGACTATGTGCCGGGCGGCAATACGGCGCTGCTCGACGCCATCGGCGGGGCCATCCACCACATCGGAAACATCCACAAGTATGCCCGAAAGGAAGACGTGCCGGAGCACACCATCTTCGTCATCACCACCGACGGGCTGGAAAACGCGAGCAGACGCTACGGCAGCGCCAAGGTCAAGCGCATGATCGAGCATGAGAAGGAGAAGTACGGCTGGGAGTTCATCTTCCTCGCGGCGAATATCGACGCGGTGGAGACGGCGGAGCACATCGGCATCTCCCGCAACCGCGCGGCGAACTACCGCGCCGACGGAGCCGGCACAAACCTGATGTTTGGCACCATGGCCGGCGTGGTCAGTTCCATGCGCTGCTCAGAAGCGGTCGCGGACGACTGGGCGGCGGATCTGGAAAAGGACGCCAAAAGACGCTGAAAAAAGGCGCGGGGCAGGGGCCGTCCCTGCCTTGCGCTTTTTCACTCCGAAGATTATAATGATGCAAGAAAAAGAAATGGGGGGATTCGCCGATGCCGTTTCAGATCATCCGGCAGGACATCACGCAAATGAAGTGCGACGCCATCGTGAACGCCGCGAACAACACGCTGCTCGGCGGGGGCGGCGTGGACGGCATGATCCATCGCGCCGCCGGCCCGGAGCTTCTGGACGAGTGCCGGACGCTCCACGGCTGCGAGACCGGCAAGGCGAAGCTCACCCGTGGCTA
>CAMVBO010000381.1 GCA_947165745.1 uncultured Clostridia bacterium
ACCACGAAGGAATTGAGGAAGGGCCGGCCCAGCTTGCAGACCGAAAAGACGTACCGGAAGCCCTCCAGGCTGAACTGCCGCCACCAAAGCACCACGCCGCTGCGGGTGGATTCCAGCGCGGTGGTGGTGGAGACGACGATGACGTTCCACATGGGCAGGAAGGTGGTGACGCCCACGAAGGCCAGGAACAACCACATGACGGCCTTCTGCGGAACGGACAATTCATTGCGGTACGCGCCGCGGCGCTTGGTGATCATGTCCGTCCCTCCTAACCCAGCTGGTCGTAGCGCACCAGCCGGCGCACGGTGAAGCTGATGACCATCGTGGCCACCAGCACAACGCAGGCGGCGGCCGAGGCCGGGCCGATCCTGAACTGCACGATGCCCTCGTTGTAGATCAGGTACAGCAGATTGCGCACCCGGTCGAGGATGCTGGAATTGGCCATGACGAAGATCTGATCGAAGTTGCGCAGCAGGCCCATCACGCCCAGCACCACCACGACCTTCACCGTGGGCGTGATGGACGGGATCAGGATGTGCCGGATCTGCTGCAGGCGGGACGCGCCGTCGATGCTGGCCGCCTCATAGAGCATGGGATTGATCGATACGATGGCCGCCAGGAACAGCGCCGCCGTATAGCCCGCGTCCTTCCACGCGCCGGTGAAGATCATGATGCCGCGCGCGTAATTCCGCTCGGACATGAACACGATCTTGCGGAAGTCCTCCCCCCTGAACAGCTGCAAAAGCCCGTTCACCAGCCCGCTGGGCGCCAGCAGCGTGATCCAGATGGAGCCCACCACCGACCAGGACAGCAGATAAGGGATGTAGGAGACCGTCTGGAACGCCGAGCGCACCGCCTTCACGCGCAGCTCGTTCATCAGGATCGCCAGCATGAGTCCCCAGACGAACTGTAGCGCGAACTTGCCCGCGCCCACGACGACGGTGTTGACGAAGGCCTGGGAGTACACCGGAGAGGAAAAGATGGTCTGGTAGTTTTTCATCCCCGCGAAGGAGGTCGCGCCCAGGAGCTTGACCTCCTGGAAGCTGTTGTACACGCCCAGCGCCATGGGATAATAGGAAAACACGAGAAAATAGACGAGCACCGGCAGCGTCATCAGGTAGATGAACCGATAGCGCTTCATCCGTCGCCACAGCTTTCTCATGCGATGCTCCTCGCGAACGCGCGCGCCGCGCATGTATGATTCCCCCCTTCGCGATGTCGGTCGGAATTGCCCCGCTAAAAAGGGAAGGGGCGGCGGAACGCTCCGCCCGCCCCGTCCCGGTCGCGCCGGAATTACTTCTGGCAGATGCCCATGGTGACCAGCTCTTCGCGCATGGCGGCCAGGCCCTCGGGGATGCCGATCTCGCCCTTGACCATGCTGATGGCCCACTTGCCGACGATGCTCTTGTAGTCGCCCTCGTTGGCGATGATGGTCTCGATGCCGGCGTAGTCGATGTAGGTCAGCGCTTCCTCAACGCCCAGGTTCAGGCCGATGGGGTTGACGAAGTCGGTGTAGATCGGGACCGGCGCGCCGTGGTCCATGGCGTGGCTGGCGCCGATCTCGGTCAGCGCATAGTTGCCGTCGGCGTCCACGGTGTAGTCATGATCCGGGATGCCCAGGGTCAGCAGCAGGCCGCCCTCCTGGGTGGCGAAGTACTCCAGCACCTTCACGGCGCCCTCCACGTTGCTGGCGTTCACCGGCACCGCGAACAGGCTGGCGCTGCCCTTGCGCAGGCGATAGCCGCCCTCCGGCAGCTGGCAGCCCGGCAGGGAGACGATCTCATAGTCCTCGGTGGACACGCCGCCCGCGGCCGCGTTGGCGTTGTGCAGGCCGACCCAGGCCGCCCAGTCCACGTCCACGGCGGTCAGCTGGGACGCCGCGCTCATCTTGCCGCGCATGTCGCCGGTGCCGTCCACGAAGGACGCCGGATCCAGCAGATTCTCGTCATACAGCTTCTTGAACCACTCCCAGACCGGCGCGGCCGCGTCGGTGGCGTAGGGCACGTAGGTCTGGCCGTCCTCGTCGGTCACGACGCCGCCCTTGAGGCCCACGGCGGAGAACCAGGGCTGCAGGTCCCAGTTTTGGCTCAGCACGGTGTTGAAGGGATAGAAGTCCGCGCTGTCATTGGCCTCGCGCAGGGTCTTGAACACCTCGTAGTAGCCGTCCAGGGTGGGCTCGATGGCCTTGTAGTCGATGCCGGCCTTCTCCAGCATGACCTTGTTCAGGTTGACGACGATGTGCAGCTCGCGCTTGTTGAAGCCCGCGTAGATGCGGCCGTCCACCTTCAGGTCCTCCCACTCGCTGGCGGGCACGTTGTTGCTCCGGATCTCGGAGGCGTTGATGTAGTCGGTCAGGTCGGTCAGCGCGCCCTGCTGGACCAGATTCATGTACGCGTCCGCGTTCAGGTAGATCAGGTCGTAGGACTCGCCCGCGCTCAGCTTCTGCATCAGCGTGGTGTTGTAATCGGCGGGCTTCTCCATCTCGATGGTCAGGCCGGTCGCCTCGCCCAGCGTCTTGGCGAACAGCGCCATCTCTTCCTCGTCCTTGCCGCCGGTCACCGCGACCAGCATCCGGACGGTGCCGCCCTCGGCCTCGGCCAGGGACGCGACGGCAAACACGCTCATCAGGAGCACGATTGCCAACAGAACGGATAATACCTTCTTCATGGTTAGACCTCCTTTAAGATGTGTGCGGGCATTCATACCCTCGCGCGTTCAGTATAGCACAGTCCGATAATTATGTCAATATATTTATTTACTTTCGGTTCAACAATACGCTGATTTGCGCGATATCATGGCATGATTTACCATAGTTTGTCCAAATAAA
>CAMVBO010000382.1 GCA_947165745.1 uncultured Clostridia bacterium
TGCTATGAGAACGTCAGCCGAAAGAACCTGGGCGAGGATTGCCCGGACCACGTCTGCCGGTCGCCCGCCGCCGCCCGGGGCTATCGCTTCTCCGACGCCATGGAGAACCCCGGCTTCATCGGCGTCGACGCCATCCGGGATTTCTGGCTGCCCAACGGCTTTTCCCACTTCAAGCTGGAGGGCCGCGGCCTGGGCAGCGCCGTGGTGCTGGAATTTCTGCTGTACTACATGACCCGGCCGGAGCATCAGCTGAAGGTGCGGGAGGAGATCTACCTGGACAGCGCCCTGGACCTGTTTTAGAAAACCCCATTGCCCCTGCGACGGAGAAACGGAGGAAACGCCATGCTGTACAATGAAGCCTGCGGCGAACGGCTGTCCCGCTTGGGATTCGGCTGTATGCGCCTGCCCCAGACGCCGGAAAAGGCCATCGACGAACGGGAGCTGCAAAGGATGGTGGACTATGCCATCGCGAACGGCGTGAACTATTTTGACACCGCCTGGCCCTACCACGGCGGCCACAGCGAGCTGGCCGTCGGCCGGGCCCTGAGCCGGCATCCCCGGGAAAGCTGGTTCCTGGCGGACAAGTATCCGGGCCATCAGATCGCCGCCGCCTACAATCCCGCCGAGATCTTCGAGGCGCAGCTGAAGAAGTGCGGCGTGGAATACTTCGATTTCTACCTGCTGCACAACGTGTACGAGAACTCCTACGGCGTGTACACCGACCCGAAGTGGGGCATCCTGGACTACTTCAGGGAGCAGGCGCGCCGGGGCCGCATCCGCCACCTGGGCTTCTCCAGCCACGCCCGCCCGGACACGCTGGAGCGCTTCCTGGACTACGCCGGCGACGCGGTGGAGTTCTGCCAGATCCAGCTGAACTATCTGGACTGGTCCCTGCAGGACGCGAAGGCCAAGTACGAGCTGCTGACCGCCCGGAACATTCCGGTGTGGGTGATGGAGCCGCTGCGGGGCGGCAGGCTGGCGGCGCTGGACGAGGCCGACGCGGCGAAGCTGAAGGCCCTGCGCCCCGGGGAGAGCGCCGCGGCCTGGGGCTTCCGCTGGCTGCAAAGCCTGCCGAACGTGAAGATGGTGCTGTCCGGCATGTCGAATTTCGACCAGATGGCGGACAACGTGGCCACCTTCTCCGGCGGCGCGCCCCAGAGCGCCGACGAGGCCGCGCTGCTGGAGCGCATCGCCGAGGGCATGAAGGACGCGCTGCCCTGCACCCGCTGCCGCTATTGCTGCGACGGCTGTCCCATGGGGCTGGACATCCCGATGCTGATCCACGCCTACAACGACGTGAAGTTCGCCCAGTCCATGACGGTGCCCATGCAGTTCGACGCCCTGCCCCGGGACAAGCGGCCCTCCGCCTGCGTGGCCTGCGGGGCCTGCGCGGCGGTGTGCCCCCAGGGCATCGACATCCCCGGCGCCCTGGCGGAGCTGTCCGCGCTGCTGGCGAAGATGCCCAGCTGGGCGGAGATGTGCCGCCAGCGCGAGGAGGCGGCGCGGAAGCTGAAGGGTTAGAGTGTGTTTCTAAAATGCCTGAAGCGCATTTTCGGCGTCTAAGGCTGCATTTCTGTGTTGCTTTTCCTCGACTTAGCCCCACTAAGCCATCGGAAAATCGCCTTGAAATGCAGCCTGATCCGCTCGAAACTGCATCTCCCGGCATTTAGAAACACACTCTAGCGATTGTCGGCGACATCCGAAGGATGTCGCCGATTCGCGCATGGACGGCAAAAATCGCGGTGGACATCGCGCCTCCGCTCCTGTATAATGTTGCGGGGGTTTTCCCGCTACACTGTTCCCGGGAAGGTTTGGAAAGGACATGAGTCAACAAAAGCTGTTCGATACGGACCGGCTGGAGCGCAGCTATTTCAGGCTGGCGCTGCCGGTGGTGTTCAGCATGGTGGTCACGCTGATCTACAATCTGGCGGACACCTGGTTCATCGCCAAGACCAACGACGCCATGCTGGTGGCGGGGGTCTCGCTGTGCGCGCCGGTGTTCACGGCGCTGATGGCGGTGGGCAACATCTACGGCCAGGGGGGCAGCTCGCTGATCTCCCGCCTGCTGGGCGGCGGCGACGGCGACAGCGTCCGCCGGGTCAGCGCCTTCTGCTTCTATCTGGCCATCCTCACCGGCGCGGCGCTGGCCGTTCCGATGCTGCTGCTGCGCCGGCCGATGCTGGTGCTGCTGGGGGCCAGCGCGCACACGCTGGAATATGCCCAGGAGTATTACAACGTGATCGCCGCGGGCGCGCCGCTGGTGATCCTCAGCTTCATCCATTCCAACCTGATGCGCAGCGAGGGCATGTCCGCCCAGTCCATGCTGGGCACGGTGGCCGGCTCGCTGCTGAACATCGCGCTGGACCCCATATTCATCAGCGTTCTGGGCTGGGGCGCGCGGGGCGCGGCGCTGGCGACGGTGCTGGGCTACGCGCTGACCGACGCGCTGTGCCTGTTTTTCGTGCTGAGGCGCAGCCGGTCGCTGTCGGTCGCGCCCCGGCTGGCCCGGGTGAACCGGCGGGAGCTGGGCCAGATCTTCAGCGTGGGGGTCACCGCCGCCATCACCAACATCGCCACCAGCGTGTGCGTGGTGGTGATGAACCAGTTCCTGCTGTCCTACGGCGACGAGAAGATCGCCGCGCTGGGCATCGTGCTGAAGGTGACCATGGTGGTCCAGCTGATCCTGGTGGGCTTCGCCTTCGGCGGGGTGCCGCTGTTCGGCTATCTCTACGGCGCGGGCGAGCGGGAGAAGCTGGCCCGGCTGCTGCGCTTCTGCACGCTGTTCATGGGCGCGCTGGCGCTGGCGGAATCGCTGGCG